>CAZZZY010000413.1:0-5899 GCA_964658545.1 uncultured Acetobacteraceae bacterium
AAAACCTCTCTTCTATTTCTCTCTCCTTCTAGGAGAGAGACTTTGAATTTTCCCCTTAGAGCATCGGGAAGGGGGTTAGGTTTTTCGTGGACTTTTCCACATCACCTGAATTGTAAGGAAAGTATTTAGGTGGGGCTTGGTATTAGAATTGATATTGGCGTTATTTAATAGAAATTGTAAAATTGTATAAATGATTAGTCGGTCCAGAACCACCTACGATATAGTAATCACCTGTGTTAGAAAGACGCAAGCGAAAACTCTTACCTTCACCATCAGCACCTGCGAAAACTGGACTTAAAGGTTTACCATTAACACCATAAAGAGTAACACTGGCACGAGCGCCTAAATCATTAACTTTTAAAGTCAATGTTTGTCCAGCTTTAGCTCTTAATATATAGATGTTATTTTCGGCATTTTGAATTGTGGTACTATTTTTTCCTCTAGCAAAAGCTACACGGCTTGTAGTCAGTGAATTCAAATGCTGTTTGACATTTGCAAACTGTGCCATTGAGGGAGCTGGTAAAACATAAGCTCCTGTTGCAAAAATTAGGGTTGATAAACTACCGATTAACAGATGTTTCATAACAAGGTTGAAGTTTTTAGTATCTGTAATAACTACTCGTCTAAGAGGTGTGTTTACGGAATAGTTGAGTTATTTTTACTGACTAGCGAGTGTCTATACTATTTTGTAGATAGAAATATCAAAATATTCAACTGTAATTATGCTTAAGCGTCCAAATCCAAGAACAGAAAGCCGGAATTGAGCCAATACCGCTCGGTTGAGGGTAAAAAATAAAAACGTGTAGACTGAGTTGAGAAACAAATTTTGAGTAGGATTTGAGTAGAAACTAATTTTTTCTTGGGTTCTTTAGTCTTTAATGGCTCAAAAGGATTGTCAGGTATCAGTTGAGATGTAACCGCCCATCGACAGCACTGGCTGTAGTGATTGACCAGTATCCAAGCCATTTGTCGTGTAGTGGTGATCAGCAAGTAGTCTCGAATCTTCACCGCATCTTCCAGAGAATAGGTAGGAAGTCTCTGTGTGTAACGAAGTACGCGGATATAGCGATTTAATATGGTTGTTTGTTCTATCTGGGTTTCTTGATAGTCGGTAAACTTGTTCCAAAGTTCCAAGAGGCTGCACTTGTATTTTGGTTGAGCCGCGATCGCTGCCACTGCCGGAACTGTCCCGGCTGCTCTAAAGCGATAGCTTTCCCGATTTGGGGTCACTGTGAATCCAATAGTCTTCGTCTTTCATCTAAAGTTTTTAATGCTTATAACCGTCCATTTAGCGAATACCGTGTTCAGGTAGAAGCCAAAAGACAAGAGATTCAACTGCTTGAGAGCAACATCCAGGAATTTGAATCCTTACTAGAAGAACTGGGACAATCAGATGAACCAGAATAAAACCGTCCTGCCTGGTCTGGCAAGACGGTTTTATTTTGTGCGATCGCCTGCTACTGCCTACCAGCAGCAGACGCATAAGTAAAGGTTAGATATCTAGGTGCGATCGCAAGTCAGCCAATGGGGATTCTGACGCAGTAGGTACTACAGAAGGTTGCTGAATTTCCTCTGTTGAGCCAGTCTTTTCTAGAAACAGTTCTGGATTATCAGGTATAAATTCCAGCCTGAAACGAAAGCGTCCTTTCGTCCAGCCTCCTCCTTTAGCCCGCAAAACCTCACATTTATAACCTTCCTCCCCAAACAATTGTGACTCTTCCTTTCCGTATACCCAGGAGAAAATAGCTTGTACAAGTTTGCCGAATTTAAGCATCGGTGGTGTACCAAAAGCTATTGAATGCAAAGCACATACGACATCTTCATCGTCCAAGTTGAATCTGTCTTCATCGCTAAAGCCCAAGACGTATTTCTTACCCGTCTCGTTTTTCGGATCAAGTTCACTTCTTAATCCGACTCCCCCAGGTCTTCTTCTTCGGATACTCATTTCCATTTTCTCTTTCGGTACACAACAAAGCAGGGACAAGCTGCAACTTATCCCTGCTTTTCCTAGAATTCCCGGACTAGATACTAATGCGATCGCACTTAAGGCAACCTGTGAAATCATCTCTCAGCAATACTTTGAACTATTTAACCTCTCTTTTTGGCAACCTGTGGATATGTAGCGAATTGAACCCTAACTACAGAGGAAGTGCGATCGCGTTTATCCCCAGTCCCCAATACCCAATGTGAAAAAAACACAGAAATACTCCGAAGCTTGCCAGATACTGACATTCCCACACAAAACCCAAGATGAACTGTACCGCGGCAATTGATTAAATTTGGCAACGAAGCTCTAAATCTTGGATATGCAACCGAAATAGAGTTACCTGAATTGAGTTTAGTTGTCAAAGAGAAATCAAATTACATAACTGAACTTCTGGCAATTAGCACAGAAGTAGATCAAGAAGTTTTGCAATACAACAGGTTAGTTAAATCAGTCCGAGAAATTGAATTAACCGTGGAAGATCCAGGTTTGAGATTGCTGAAAATGCATAATCTGGCCAAAAGGGCTGGCGAGAAAATGACCGTCAACTTGTTAGAGGCAATTTACTTTTCGTGTGATTCACACCCGCTTTAGTCGATGGTCAAAAACAGGTGTGTGGGAGCGGGTATTTCAGCACTTTGCAGATGAAGCCGACATTAACCCAAGCGTATTGGGATTGCTAAGACTTCCACATACTTCTGACAATTTTATAAGTAATATAGTTTAACTCGCTTAACATCGGATAAGTTTTGATGTTTGTATAAAACAACCACAATTTACCCTGGCAATAATTTTTACTGTATATTTATTTACTTTATTTACTAGTTTGGTAAGATGCTAGAAATAGTTATTTTCGCTAGTCCATAGATGTATTGATAAATACAATAGGCTTGTGATGAATCGACAAAAACCCAGACGCAAACGCGGTGTAATTCTCACCAATGAAGGATTTCACAAACTACGCACGGCTAAATGTCAAGCAGAAAGTTGGGAAAACTCAGACCAACGTTACACTTTGGAGCAACTCAGGTTACTAGAGGCTTTGGAAGTTCTGCAAGAGCGATCGCTGGTTCATAAAAACGCTGCCCTTTTCTCTCTTTCACCCATAGTCAGAGAATATATAAATAACCAATTACTCGAGAATAAAATTAGCTACAGGGTCAAATCTAAAGAGTACCAAAAGAACGTTTCTCAGATCCTACAGATCCAAAAGTAAACTCCGATTTGAGATTCCAACACTTATCAAATAAAACGCAAAAAATTACCGATGAGGGGAAAAGGGATGGCGCTTAAAGGAAGAAGAAAGAACTTTTCCCCATACAACTAAATTTTAAGCCAGAGCGACTGCTGGTTGCTGCCAGCGTCCCACTGCTTTACCAATTACTGCTAATTCTTGCATCAATTTATCGAAACGGTCTGGTGTGAGAGATTGGGGCCCATCGGATAAAGCTTTGGCAGGGTTGGGGTGAACCTCTATCATCAGGGAATCGGTGCCAGCTGCGATCGCAGCCATTGCCATTGCAGGTACAAATTCAGACCAACCTACGCCGTGGCTGGGGTCAATCATGATTGGCAGGTGAGTCAGTTTTCGCAACACTGGCACCACTGATAAATCCAGCGTATTTCGCGTATATTGGCGGTCGAAGGTGCGTATTCCTCTTTCACACAAGATGACATTGGGATTTCCAGATGCTAAAATATACTCGGCTGCCATCAACCAATCTTCAATGGTAGCTGCCATTCCCCGCTTCAAAAGAACTGGTTTCGGCTGCACCCCCACTTTTTTGAGCAATGAGAAATTCTGCATATTCCTTGCCCCCACCTGAATCACGTCAGCAACTTCGACAATTTTATCCAGGTCAGCCGCATCCATCACTTCTGTAATAATACCTAGTCCACTGGCTTCTCGCGCCCTTGCCAATAAATCCAAAGCACTCTCGCCGTGACCTTGGAAGGCGTAAGGTGAAGTCCGGGGTTTATATGCTCCGCCGCGCAAAAACTTGGCTCCAGCTGTCTTGACGCGCCGCGCTGTCTCCACAATCATTTCTTCATTTTCTACGGAGCAGGGACCAGCAACGACTACCAAAGGCTGGTGTTCACCAAATAGCACTGCCCCATTGGGAGTATTAACTACCACTTCTGAAGCTTCGCCGTGGCGGTACTGGCGGCTGGCTCGTTTGTAAGGCTGCTCCACACGTAATACCTGCTCAATCCAAGGGCTAAGTTCCTGAATTTGTAGTGGATCTAAGCTGGCAGTTTCACCTACTAGACCAATAACAACTTTGTGTTGACCAACAATTTTTTCTGGAGTTAGCCCCCAGCTAGTTAGTTCCTCATCAATGCGATTTATTTCCGCCTCTGGGGAACCACTTTTCATTACTATAATCATGTGAAAGTTCCTAATTAATTGAGTAGAATTTTCTGTAAATGGGCTAACTTTATTGTTGCCTATTAGGCTAATTACAAATAGGATAAAATTTATTTCCAAAATATAGCGCTCAATCAGTAGTTTCACTACGAAATAACTGTAAATGGGGTATAAAAAGGATTATATAATTTTAATTAGTAATGTTGAAGTTATAAAATTTTAACTTCAACATTCACTTCTTCATTTACCCAATACCGATGTTATTTAATACCTGAGCGCCGGTCATTATGAGTTTTTTTGCCGAGTTTCGCGCCAACCTGCCACCATTCGCCCCCAATTTGTGTTGAACTCGCCCAAACCGAGCAAACTTCCAACTCTTTCTTCATCCCAAGAGGCAGAGAGAACGCCATAAGTTATCCCTAAAACCCCCAAACCAAATAATCCCATGTTCACCAATAACACGGCGATGGGAGGTAGTTTGATGTCAGAGTAGATAGCAAGCAGATAGCTAACAACCAGGGTGGTAATGCCCAAAGCTGTTGGTACACCACAGAATCCAGCCACCCGTCGGATCATCCTCTGGCTGACGACTTGGGGGATAGTCATCTCTTCTTTGGTGTAAGGCCGCTTTTTATCAGTCTGTTTGCCAGATTCTTGTGGCTGTGCTACTGATTTACTTTGGGCTTTTGCAGATTTTTGGCGCTTTTTGTTTGGTTCAAAGGGCAAGCGACTGCGTTCAGATTCTTCACCAGACATAAGCGGTAGTCCCTATCCACGAATACCGAGACGAGCGATTAAAGCTTGATACTTTTCCCGGCTTTCCTGTGATATATAGGCTAGAAGACGCTTGCGCTGGCCTATTAGCTTCAACAGACCCCGTCGGGAAGAATGGTCTTTTTTATTTGCCTGGAGATGTTCACTGAGGCGGTTAATGCGCTCAGTTAGCATGGCGACTTGGACATCGGCCGAACCAGTGTCGGTTTCGTGAACTTGGTAGCTGGAAATTATTTCTTGTTTCCGCAGTTGCGTCAGAGCCATGATCGATTCAGTTTCTAGTTTTTCTAAATGTATGCAGCAGTCTCCCATAATATCACAGCAATCAAGCTGGATGTCGAATCATCTTTGCTTTAACTCTGGGAGACTAAGTAAGTCAGGAGCCAGACTCTAGTATCCTCTAGGGATAAAGTGTCCGCAGAAAAAAACTTAAGATAGAAGAGCATTTGAGAAGCTTGATGCGATCGCGTGCATTTCGTCTAAAACGAAAATAAGCATTACAGCGTACCTGGGGCAGCCCCATTATCCTTTAAAAACGGCCACTTTATCCCAAAACGCTTGGGTTAAGGCTAAAAGTCTTTGTTAAATAGGACTTACGCAAGAGTTACGGAATAACGAACCGCAGAGGCGCAGAGGACACGGAGAAATCAGAGTCTGAGATATATTTTGCGTAAGTCCTATTAAAGTCAGTTTTTTTAAGGTAGACGCAAAGCGGCTTACCGCAGGGTACCACTCCAGACGCAGAGTACACAGAGAGAAGAAAAAAACGCTTA
>CAZZZY010000414.1:0-5895 GCA_964658545.1 uncultured Acetobacteraceae bacterium
TAGGATGTCTAGCGATTTTAAATGGGTGGCTTATTTCCGCCGTGACGTACTAGTATAAAACACATTTATATTGACGGTCAAAAGATATTATTTCCCAGCCAAGAAGAATGGGAAACTTTGCGATTAAACCCCTTTGTTGATGATATGCCACTAGCTGTTTTAGATTTGCTTTATCCAGCGCTTGAGTTAACTCAAAAATATCCTGAAATTCACTTAGGGATTGGAAAGATATCAAATTTCAAGAAATGGATGCCATATATTTTTCTAGAAATAGAATCAAACTTTCAAAGAGTCCAGTTAGAAACTTTAAGCTGTGGTTTTTGCAATTGGCGAGGAAAAACAGCTAATCCTATGGATACGGGTCTATATTGTGGAGATGGGATAAATCAGGATCGGTTTACTCTAATGAAAGCTGCTGAAAGACATCCGATACTTCCTTGCCCTTGTTGTGGCGATCGCTTACCAAGACATCCAATTTGGGTAGAATACAATAATAAAGATTAATCACGGGTTAGTCGCGGCTATCCAAACAAAAGGCTTCTTATCTTTAAATTCTATTAGCTAGA
Source organism: uncultured Acetobacteraceae bacterium (assembly GCA_964658545.1). Taxonomy (GTDB): domain Bacteria; phylum Cyanobacteriota; class Cyanobacteriia; order Cyanobacteriales; family Nostocaceae; genus Nostoc. Next base: position 567 of record CAZZZY010000414.1, read on the forward strand.
TATTTTGTAATCATTCTAATGACACAGATTAAGCCGGAAGTAAAGCGCACAGAAGAATTGCGCCAGTTATTGCAACAAGCTAGCTATGCTTATTACGTTCTAGATTCTCCAATGATGGAGGATGCAGTCTATGACCAGCTATATCGAGAATTGCAACAACTGGAACTTCAATATCCAGAGTTGACAGCACCCGATAGTCCGACTCAGCGCGTGGGTGAAAAACCAGCAACGCAGTTTACCTCGGTGCGGCATAATATCCCCCTGTACAGTCTGGAGAATGCATTCAATATTGACGAGTTGCAAGGGTGGGATCAGCGTTGGCGGCGACAAGTACCGAAAATAGATGCAGTGGAATATGTCACTGAACTGAAAATTGATGGTTCTGCTTTGGCTCTTACCTACCAAGATGGCATTCTAGTTAGGGGGACAACTAGGGGTGATGGGGTGATGGGTGAAGATATCACCCAAAATGTACGGACAATTCGCTCAATTCCCTTGCGTTTGAATTTTGAAGGGTTAGAAATTCTCGAAAGGGTGGAAGTGCGAGGCGAGGCGTTTTTGCCTTTGGAAGTATTTAAACAAATTAACGAGGAAAGGCAAAAAGCAGGGGAGCAATTATTTGCCAATCCCCGGAATGCCGCAGCAGGTACACTCAGACAGCTAGACTCGCGCATTGTCGCTAAACGGCGGTTAGCTTTCTTTGGCTACACATTACATATTCCTGGTAGAGATGACACCAGTATTGCCAATACTCAATGGGAAGCATTGGAGTTGTTAGAAAAGATGGGTTTTCAAGTCAACCCCAACCACAAACTATGTGCCTCGATCGCAGAAGTGGCAAAATATTATGAATATTGGGATACGGAACGCCTGAATTTACCCTATATGACTGATGGGGTGGTAGTAAAGCTGAACTCTTTTAAACTTCAGGAACAGCTAGGGTTTACGCAGAAATTCCCTCGCTGGGCAGTAGCGTTAAAGTACGCAGCCGAAGAAGCACCTACCCGTGTGGAAAATATTGCTGTAAATGTGGGACGAACAGGGGCGTTAACGCCGTTAGCAGAAATGCGTCCTGTACAACTGGCGGGAACAACAGTTTCTCGTGCGACTTTACATAATAGCGATCGCATTGCTCAATTAGATATCCGTATTGGTGATACTGTCATTGTCCGCAAAGCTGGAGAAATCATTCCAGAAGTGGTAAGGGTACTCAAAGAACTCCGTCCTGCTGACACCGAACCTTTTGTTATGCCCACCCATTGCCCAGTGTGCGATCAAGCTGTAGTGCGCGAATCAGGTGAGGCGGTGACTCGGTGCGTCAATGCCTCCTGTGCGGCGATTCTCAAAGGTTCCATTGAACATTGGGTAAGTCGTGATGCTTTGGATATTAAAGGTTTGGGGGAAAAGCTGGTGCATCAACTCGTTGATAAAGGTTTGGTGCATTCCGTTGCCGATTTATATGAGTTGACAGAAAGCAAATTATGTGAATTGGAAAGGATGGGGCAAAAGTCAGCAGAAAAATTAGTGGATGCGATCGCTCAATCAAAAAATCAACCTTGGTCAAGGGTATTGTATGGTTTAGGCATCCGTCACGTTGGCAGTGTGAATGCTCAATTGCTGACTCAGAAATATTTCACCGTAGACCAGTTAGCGACAGCAAAGCAATCAGATATTGAAGGCATTTACGGTATTGGTGCTGAAATTGCCCAATCTGTGTACCAGTGGTTTCGGATTGATGCCAACCAAACTTTAATAGAACGTTTGCAAGCAGAAGGATTGCAATTAACTGCCACGGAAGAAACAAAAACAGTTGGTGATGGGAATCAAAAGTTCGCAGGTAAAACTTTTGTAATTACAGGTACATTGCCAACCTTAAAGCGAGATGAGACAAAGGCTTTGATTCAAAAAGCTGGTGGGAAAGTGACTGATTCCGTGAGTAAAAAAACAGATTATTTAGTGGTAGGAGAAGATGCAGGTTCTAAGTTAGAAAAAGCGCTATCGTTGGGAATTACGCAGTTAAGCGAGGCGCAATTGTTGGAAATGCTTAAGGAATAATTGTTCAGAAGGCAGGAGGAAGGAGGAACTGACGTAGGTTTAGCGCAGGCATTGCACCAATTTTGCAATATCACATTTTAGCACAATTAACAATATCTTACAGTAAGTAGTATTTTTAACAAAACATTTGTAACTACCCTTGCAGTTTATTTACCCACCACCTGCTATTCTTATAGTTACTTCGGTCTGTCATAGCAGATAGATTATCCTCAATAATGTTTTAATTTATTAGCGCTCATATACCATCCTGGTAATGTGGGTGCTTTTACTTTATCCCTGATGGCAAAAGTGTCCGGTTTAATTTTGAGGGGATGTCTGGTATTTGGTCTGACTTTAAACGCCATCTGGAAAAGCCCACAAAACATCTGGGATGTGGGGTGCATTTTCCTTATAAAAAATATCCCAAATTTTCTGATGGTGCGAGCATCTTGCTCACTCATACTAAAGGACGGGCAATTTGGCCCATCCCACAATATTGGATAATTTATTTTCTGGTGTTTGCTAAAATCGTTCGACTGAACGCTCACGACAAGTCTAAAATCCAAAATTGTTTGACCACTACTAAGGCACAATCAGCACTGGGCAAGGGGAAAGGTTAATAACGCGAGTTGTCACACTATCATCCGCCCCCTCTTCAGTCAAGCCTAAACCCCGACAGCCCATGATAATTAAATCGGCGCCGATTTCATCAGCGACATCGCAGATAGTAAAAGCCGGTTTACCTTGCCTTTCGAGGATTTCGGATTGAATTCCTTGCCCAGAAAATAAAGATTGGGCACTTGCAAGCAGTTTGGCAACTACCTCTGGCGACACCATTGGATCTTTACTAGGCGCATCTGGAGATGCTTCTTCCACCACAGACAGCAGCACCAAGCGACTGCTGTACTTTTTGACGATGTTGATTACAACATCAGCAGCTTCCCGCGTTTCGCGGCTTTGATCAATAGGAAATAGTACTGTCTTAAATATCTCTGTCACTTAGGCACCCCTGACTCCGGTAAAATCTTGATGGTTCTACTTTCAAAACAATAACAAAAAGGCAATCAGGAGAGTTTGGTGTGTCCAAAAAAAGTTTAGCAAGTTTATCTTCAGCTGATATATCTGGGAAACGTGCCTTAGTGCGGGTTGACTTTAATGTGCCTGTGGACGATCAGGGCAACATTACCGACGATACCCGCATTCGCGCCGCTCTACCAACCATCCAAGATTTGACGCAGAAGGGTGCTAAAGTCATTCTCGCAAGCCATTTTGGCCGTCCCAAGGGTGTGGATGACAAATTACGCCTAACTCCCGTTGCCAAGCGTCTGTCTGAGTTACTGGGGCAAGAAGTCATTAAAACTGATGACTCCATTGGGGATGAAGTTGCAGCTAAAGTTGGTGCCCTGCAAAATGGCCAAGTGCTTTTACTAGAAAATGTCCGTTTTTACCCAGAAGAAGAGAAAAACGACCCAGAATTTGCGAAAAAATTGGCAGCTAATGCTGATTTTTATGTAAATGATGCTTTTGGTACTGCACACCGCGCCCATGCTTCTACTGAAGGTGTGACTAAATTCCTCAGCCCTTCTGTGGCTGGATATTTGGTTGAGAAGGAATTGCAATATCTGCAAAACGCTATTGAAAATCCCCAACGTCCTTTGGCAGCAATTATTGGTGGTTCCAAGGTTTCCAGCAAAATTGGTGTGATTGAAACGTTGCTGGAGAAATGCGACAAGCTAATCATTGGCGGTGGGATGATTTTCACTTTCTACAAAGCCCGTGGTTTGAGTGTTGGTAAGTCGTTGGTGGAAGAAGACAAGCTAGAACTAGCGAAGTCTTTGGAAGCTAAGGCTAAGGAACGGGGTGTTGCTTTATTGCTTCCCACAGATGTGGTAGTGGCAGATAACTTTGCCCCTGATGCTAATTCTCAAACCGTTAGCATTGAGAATATCCCCGATGGTTGGATGGGTTTGGATATTGGGCCAGACTCAGTGAAAGTTTTCCAAGAAGCCCTTGCAGATACCAAAACGGTAATTTGGAACGGGCCAATGGGTGTGTTTGAGTTTGATAAGTTTGCGGTAGGTACGGAAGCAATCGCTCATACTCTCGCCGAAATTAGCAAAACTGGCACAACTACCATTATCGGCGGTGGTGACTCAGTAGCGGCTGTGGAAAAGGTTGGTTTAGCTGACCAAATGAGCCACATATCCACCGGCGGCGGCGCTAGCTTGGAATTACTTGAAGGCAAAGTATTGCCTGGAATTGCGGCTTTAGATGATGCTTAAGAAAATTAGCTCTTAAACTATTGTTAACATTAGCTAAGGGACTTGCAAATGTAGTAGGGGTACGGTTAGCTGTGCCCTTACTATTTTTGTTAATATTTCTGCAACCATGCGACCAAAGTTATAGGACAATACAGTTCAGTTAAGGCTAAAACTCCTATTTATGGGGATTATCTTTTTACTTTTTAAGCGATCCGTTAAAAAGTGCAAAAAACTATGGAAACTAAATGGCTGGAATGGGCGCAAAAATTACAAGCGATCGCTCAAAATGGTCTAACCTATTCTGAAGGTGTTTATGATATCGAACGCTACAAACAATTACAAGCGATCGCCACAGAAATTATGGCGACTTACTCAAATGTAGAACACAGCTATGTCCTCGATTTATTTAGCCGTGAAGTAGGATATGCAACTCCCAAAGTTGACGTGCGGGCAGCTATTTTTCGTGATCATACTATATTGTTAGTTAAAGAAATATCTGACGGCTGTTGGACTTTACCTGGTGGATGGGCTGATGTTGGCGAGTCGCCCAGTGAAGTAGTTGTGAAAGAAGTATATGAAGAATCTGGATATCAAGCACGCGCTATCAAATTACTAGCAGTCTATGACAGAGACAAGCAGGGACATCCACCGTTTCCGTTTTATGTCTATAAGCTGTTTTTTAAGTGTGAAATTATTGGTGGTTCTCCATCATCAAGTATTGAAACTGAAGATGTAGGTTTTTTCCCTGAAGATGCGTTACCTGAACTTTCTCTCGGACGTGTGACACCAGCACAAATCACGCGACTTTTTCAACATTATCGCCAACCAGATTTACCGACAGATTTTGAGTGAGTTCGATGAATCTCTCCCTGTCTTGAACTAAAGTTCCAGGATGGTTTCATACAGCCAGAGAAAGACTAAAACTGGGTTTCTAAGCCTCTCGACCTTTCGGGGAGAGGTTTGGAGAGGGGTCAAAATCCAATACGGTTCAGTTAAGGCTAAAACTCTGTTACCAAAGTCAATTTTTTAACGTA
>CAZZZY010000415.1:0-5885 GCA_964658545.1 uncultured Acetobacteraceae bacterium
TCCCAACGCCCAATTCTTCAATGTTGAAGTTCCAAACCTGCTGCTGCATCCAGCAGCCACCAAAGTTCACCTTGGGGCCGAATTAAGCGGGATGGGTAAGCAAAATCATCGGCTACAGATGCAAAGACTTGCGCCAAAGCTGGTCTTTTATTAGCACCAGCAACCAGAAAAATCACACTGAGAGCAGAGTTGATGAAGGGGTATGTAAAAGTTATCCTGGGGTTTCCGTCTTTGTTACCCACAGTAACTAGGCGATCGCGTACTTTGAGAGCCTCTGTGTGGGGAAACAAAGATGCAGTATGTGCATCATCACCCATTCCTAATAAAACTACATCCAACGCGGGAAACTCGACTCCAGGAGAATTGAAAAATTCTTGGAGATGTTGTTCATACTTAGCAGCCGCCAGTTCTGGATTGGCTTCTAAAGTTGGTACGGCGTGAATGTTAGCTGCTGGGATATCAACGTGATCTAGCCATGCACGACGTGTCATCAGTTCATTGCTATCGGGGTGATCTGGTGCTACGTAACGCTCATCCCCCCAGAATATATGAATTTTATCCCAAGGCAGTTTTTGAGTAGCAATCGCTTCGTATAACGGTTTAGGTGTACTGCCACCAGATAAGGCGATGGTAAACCGCCCTCGCTGCTCAATAGCAGTTTCTAACTTGGACAGAATTAATTCTAGCGCTCGTGCAACCAGCGTCGGCTGATCCGGTAGAACTTCAACGGTTTTGCTCATGGCTTCATCATCATATTGCTGGCTTCCAGCAATACCATACCGAATTTATTACAATCCTCCTTTTTAACTTTTGAAACATTTAACATCGTGGATAAAAATGTAGATGCTCATTATCACCTTCAACAATAAGTTGTCAGTAGTCAGTTGTACTAAGACTAACTACTTTCATGATTATTTTTATTTACACCCACTTACTTGATACTTGGTTGATCAACACCACTGATGATACATTTATTAATTATTATTAAAAATTAATAAAACTAATTAATCACAAACAACACTTCCCAATCAGCGATCGCTTCACGTTGGGCGATTAACAATTCCTGAATTCCTTTTTGGGCGACATCTAGAAGTTGATCTAACTGGGTGCGGCTAAAGCTGCCTTCTTCGGCTGTTCCTTGGACTTCTATGATTTCTAAATGTTGATTCATTACCACATTAAAATCTACTGTTGCAGCTACATCTTCGATATAATTTAGATCCAAAAATGGCTCTCCCTTCAGTAATCCTACGGAAACTGCTGCTACCTGTCCACACAAAGGCGATCGCTCTAACACGCCTTCCTGTAACAATTTAGAAATCGCATGAGCCAACGCTACAAATGAGCCTGTAATAGCTGTTGTTCGAGTTCCAGCGTCGGCTTGCAACACATCAGCATCCACAGTTAGCGTGTGTTCTCCCAGTGCTTCAAAATCCACTGCTGCGCGTAAGCTGCGGCCAATTAGACGTTGAATTTCTTGCGTCCGTCCAGATAATTTCAATAATTCCCTTTCTTGCCGTTTTTGAGTAGCTGATGGTAGCATCCGGTACTCAGCAGTTAACCAGCCTTTACCAGTTCCTTCGAGAAACTTTGGGACTCCCTTATTAACGCTAACAGTACAAAGTACCTGAGTATCACCGCATCTGGCGAGAACAGAACCGGGGGCAAAGCGGGTGAAACTGGGGTAAAAGCTGATCGGACGTAGTTCATAAGGAAGACGGTCGTCTGGACGCTGCCAAGCCATTGGAATTGCCTCAAATTTTACAATACTGCCTTAAGATTACCTTAGTGTTGTAAATCATTAATTTGAGGGGCATTGGGAATTGGGCATTGGGCATTGTTATTCTTCTCATGCACCTCTGCCCCTCTTCTAAGGAAGTGACAGCAGAGTCAAAATATTTTGCTGCACCATTTCTGGTGACTGGTCGCCGTTGATGGTCAATAGGCAGCGATGACGGTCGTAATATTCTAGGATAGGAATGGTGCGATCGTAGAATAGTTCTACACGGCGCTGCACGATTTCGGGTTGGTCATCTGGTAGCGATCGCCCCAAGGATCGGCTAACCATAACTGCTTCTGGAACTTGGAGATAAATTGCCCAATCGAGCTTTTGCCCTAAATCATCCAATAAAAAATCTAATTCTTCAGCTTGGAAGGCAGTACGAGGATAGCCCTCTAAAACCCAATCGCAGTTAATATCTGGTTGTCTGAGGCGAATTCGGATCAAATTAATGATCATTTCGTCTGGAACTAACTCCCCTTTTTGCATATAGGGCCGTGCGTGATAACCTAGTTCACTCAGACTAGCGTAAACCGAAAGAGAAGTCCGGGGATCGGCTTCCGACAATCGAAATTCCGGCAGGGGCTGATCGCTAGATATTGCTTCCCGTAAAATCTCACCTGTGGAAATCTGAGGAATATCAAAGTATCTGCCAAGCCTTTGTGCTTGAGTGCTTTTCCCCGATCCTGAACCTCCCAGAATCACCAATCTCACAACAATTCACTCCTCATGCTGTCAAATTCACTACTCGCTAAGTCTGTTTTGCCCAAACAATCGGCAAATCTAACATTTAGGAATTTTCAGACGTTATGCCCAGCTTTTTTAAATAATTGGAACTGGAAGTTTTATGTTTTAATTTTTACAACTACTCTCAGTTAAAAGACGGTGATTTCCATCCAAACAACTCTTGACTTCAACACAAACGTAGTGTTTGACTAAGAATGCAATTTGCCAAATCCAACCTGTGAAAAACAGATTGATTATACAGGCAGATTGGGACGAATTACTGACAGCAAACAAACTTAATTATCGTATCTTTTTGAACTTCACCCTATGGTTGCCCAGCTAGAAACCCAAAGTATCAATTCAACCCTTGCCTTGCCATATCCAGTTGAGGGACTAGTGCAAGTTTTCACTAGCTCCCATCGTAATTTTTTTACAAGCGTTATCGCTCAATCACTGAGAATAGCTGGACAAGGAACGCCAGTATTAATCGTGCAGTTTCTCAAAGGAGGAATTCGTCAAGGACATGATCGACCCATACAATTAGGACAAAATTTAGATTGGATTCGCTGTGATTTACCTCGTTGTATTGATACACCACATTTAGACGATACAGAAAACCACGCCTTACAAAAGCTATGGCAATATACACAACAAGTAGTGTGCGAGAGTAAGTATTCTCTCGTCGTCTTAGATGAGTTAAGTTTGGCAATTAATTTTGGCTTAATTTCTGAAACAGAAGTTTTAGCGTTTTTGGCAAAACGCCCCCCTCATGTCGATATCATTCTCACAGGGCCAGAGATGCCAAAATCCCTCTTGGATGTAGCAGATCAAATTACAGAGATCCGTCGTAGTTATCGACCCTAAACAAAATACTCAGTTCGTGCTAGGATATCGAGTCTGTTTGAATTAACGTTAGCAGCGAATTTGTGATTAAGAACGATATCTGGATTACTAAAATGGCTCAACAGGGTTTGATTTCCCCCTTTGAGCCAAGCCTAATCCGAAAAGTACAAAAAGATGAGTCTGTAGCAATTCAACCTGTAATTAGCTACGGTTTGTCTTCTTACGGGTACGATATACGCCTTTCCTCGGCTGAGTTTCGCATTTTTCGCCACATTCCCGGAACTGTTGTTGATCCCAAAAACTTTAATCCCCAGAATTTAGAGCCAACAGCACTGCACACAGATGCTAATGGCAGTTACTTTATTTTACCTGCTCATTCCTATGGACTTGGGGTTGCTCTAGAAAAGCTGGAGGTTCCTGAGAATATTACAGTTATTTGCATAGGTAAATCCACTTACGCAAGATGTGGTATAATTGCAAATTTAACACCTGCTGAGGCTGCATGGCGAGGTCATTTAACTTTAGAATTTTCTAATTCTTCTAGTGCTGACTGTCGCATATACGCTAATGAAGGCGTGGTGCAATTACTATTCTTAGAAGGTGAACCCTGTGCTATTAGTTATGAAGCTCGTCAGGGCAAATATCAGGATCAGCAAGAAATTGTGACTCTGGCTCGGATTTAGACGTAAATGATCGCCAGCAAAGCTTTACAGCAATTTTCAGTTTAACATACCACGCGGTAGAGACACACAATTAACAATTCAAAATTCAAAATTAAAGACAGTTTCAGACGGAGAGGAGTGCGGTCTTGGGGTCTCCCCATCGCTTTTAGCGTCTCCCCTTGGGAGAAGAGGAGCAACTCCGGGGGCTTAAATCCCCGTCTGAAACGGAGCAGAGTCGGAGACACTCCGCCTTGGGGCTACGTGTTTTGGTTGGGGTCTTAACCCTTTATTTGCGATAAGCATTGCTGTGTCCTTACGGCATCACCACTCAGCACTATTGAATCTAACTTGTTTTCGGCTTGATGTATGCGATCGCTTGTTTCCAAACAGTGGTTTGCTGACTGTTTTCATCAGCAATACAGATACACTGTGGATCTTGCCATAAAACCTTTCCTGTGAGTACATCCTGAGTCAGTAGCTTTAACTCTACTGACGTTGTTTGTTTAATCAGGTTTTGGACTTGTCTAATACTGGGTAAAGTGGTGTCAAATTCAGTAAGCATTTTTAGTAAAGATGAACCTACAAGGCAAAATAAAGAGTAACTAATCCTTGATAATTCATCCTTGGGAAAATGGCAATCGAATTTACTAAGTATCATGGTCTAGGCAACGACTTTATTTTGATTGACAATCGCTCGTCATCTTTGCCTGTATTGACCCCAGAGCAAGGCATCAAGTTGTGCGATCGCCATATTGGTATCGGTGCTGATGGTGTCATTTTTGCCCTACCGGGAGAAAACGGCACGGACTACACCATGCGGATTTTCAATTCTGATGGTTCAGAACCAGAAATGTGTGGCAATGGCATTCGCTGTTTAGCAGGCTTTTTGGCAGATTTAGAAGGCGAATCCAGGATTAAAGACTCATATCGTATTCATACCTTAGCTGGTGTGATTACGCCCCAACTTATATCTGGTGGTCAAGTTAAAGTAGACATGGGTTTACCCAAGTTACTCGCCGGCGAAATTCCCACCACCCTTGCACCCGCCCAAGAAAAAGTAATTTCTCAGCCGTTAGAGGTGGCGGGGAAAACTTGGGATGTAACTTGCGTAAGTATGGGAAATCCTCACTGCATTACCTTTGTGGAAGATGTTGCAGCAATTGAGCTAGAAACCATAGGCCCAAAATTTGAGCATCACCCAGCTTTTCCCCAACGCATAAATACCGAATTTATTCAAGTGGTACGCCGTGACTATTTGAAAATGCGGGTGTGGGAACGAGGGGCTGGGATTACACTGGCTTGTGGGACTGGTGCTTGTGCTTCTTTGGTGGCTGGAGTGTTAACAGGAAAATGCGATCGCACTGCCACTATAGAATTACCAGGTGGCCCCTTACAAATTGAATGGTCAGAAGTAGACCAACGAGTTTATATGACAGGCCCGGCTGAGAGGGTATTCACTGGGAAACTGTAACCGATATATAGCGCTTCTCGTACCCTGCGGGAAGCCGCTTCTCTCCGAGACGCTCCGCGAACGCGTCTACGTTAAAAAAATTGACTTTGGCAAGGAGTTTTAGCCTTAACTGAACTGTATTGGGTTATAAAAGTCCCGCCAAGCGCACTCCGCTGCGCCGCAAGCATTGCAACGAGTTATTAACTCCTGGAAGTATTGACACTGTAGACCTTTTGAATATATTAATACTTAATTGAATGGCTCCCGTAGCGTTTTCAATTTCTCAGAATTTAGTTAAGGAGAAACATTTCTCCTAAATTTATCCCAAGTTTGACACTGGAGTAGTCAAGGCGATAATCAATCAAGCTAATAAACCGCGTCCATCTTGAAAACTGTAGTTCTTTCCGTATGAAAAGAAAAAACC
>CAZZZY010000416.1:0-5884 GCA_964658545.1 uncultured Acetobacteraceae bacterium
TGTGGGTTTGTTTTTGTTAGATGCAATTAGCCCTTAGTGGTGCAGAATACTTAAAGCCTATATTGGTGGGAAATCTTGGGTCAAGATTCGTTTTACAAGCTTTTTTAGGCTGATCCCTACTAAGACAGTTAGGTTAAATTGCAAATGAAATCATATCTCTGCCTAATTCCCCAATTTAGGTGTAAATCTAGGTTAAGACTGCGGATTTTGCCTAAGTCCTAACAAATTTCCGTCAATATCCTTGAAAGTGGATAATTGCACTCTATGACCGACATCTGTAATTGGCCCAACTGAGACTCCTTTTTCAGTCAGGCAAAGACTGGCAGTAACTATATCATGGGAGCAATGCGATTTTGTGAGGTCGTCCAAAAAAGGTGCGATCGCTAATCATCTTTCTCAGTATAAAAATATATTAACTACATTTTAACTAGTATTAATACGTAAAAACCCGAATAATGAACAGCGTCCTTAACATTAGTTTGGAGTGCTATTTTTTTTGGGAGCCACAAAAAAAGGTAGAATTCCCTTTTAGCAATAATTTTGAGACAGGAAACACCTACCTTGATGGAAAAAAATATAGATGCAAATTTAGATTTAGCCAAATCGTTGAAAGATTTTGAAGATCAGGTTACTAACCTTTTAGAATTGACTAATGTTAGGGAATGGGATGGGCGAGTCTTAAAAGAAAGAGAGCAAAAAATTAGAGACTCAGCGCTTATTTTAGCGGGTCAATGTATAGCCTTATTTTTATATAATCTTTCCCAATCTCAAGAGGCTCTTGATACAGCAATAACTCAAACTCAAGGCTGGTGGTATCCCAAAACTCATAGGCATGGTTTGCGAAAAAGACAAATATTAACAGTTGGAAATGTCTTAGTGACCCTAATTTTACCATATGTAGTAACAAGAACTGAAAAAAATGATAAAGATAAATCCGAAAGTCAAGGCTTCTGTCCATTTTTAAAATGGTTGGGGATGTCAGAAGGCTTAACACCATTAGTTTGGTCAACTATCGCTCAATATGGTGCAATTTCTGGTTCATTTGAAGCTGCCTGTACAATACTAATTGGTTGGGGAATTAATATTAGTTTAAAGCGGATTCAAAGGCTCACATATCAATTTGGTAAAATTGGGATCAACTTGCGTCAATCCAAAATATTAAATCGGCAACTGGGAAATTTACTTGAAGGTAATGTTCTTAAAGACCAGCGAGTTGTCATCGCTGTAGATGGCGGTCGGAGTAGAGTCCGAATTAATAAAAAGGGAAGAAAAAATTCCCAAACGAAGCGACACGGCTTTATTGGTAAATGGATTGAGCCAAAATTGTTAACAATTTATGTTGTTGATGAACAAGGTAAAAAAGTCAAAAATTCTGATATTCCTATTACTAATGATGGCACTTATGATGGATACAAAGCGCTTTTACAGATTTTAGAAGCGCATTTAGTTCACTTGGGAATTAGCCAAGCAAAACAAGTCTTATTAATGTGTAAAACAATATATCTTGTGTAAATAACAATACCTACCACTTAGATTTAATTTTTAGCGATCGCACCTTTTTTGGACGACCTCACAAAATCGCATTGCTCCCGACCAACATCACAAAAAAGCAAGCTGATGAAATCATCAGTGGTTTTTTGTCAGTTGTTACCGAGGCTGTAGCTAATGGTGAAAAGGTAACGCTCATTGGTTTTGGGTCATTCGAGCGGCGCGATCGCTCCGAACGCGAAGGGCGTAATCCCAAAACCAATGAGCCAATGACAATTCCAGCGACCAAAGTGCCTGCATTCTCTGCTGGGAAACAGTTTAAAGAAAAAGTAGCGCCATAGATGAATTGCTTTACCACTGACAATCCAATCACTGCAAAGCTGTAGCGCTTGCTCTTATAAAGACAGAGTATGGGTATGGCAATGTTAGGGGAAACGTGAATGTTGAATTGCAGATGTAAAAAAAGCGCGATCGCTTGCTGTTGCGTCCACAGCACAAAAGAGCAGCCTAAAGTTAACTAACAATTTGGGTTATCAAGCTAAATAGCACGCATAGCGAGAAAGACGATGGTTACTGGGTACATTTCTTGTACAAAGCCCAGCATCGGCGAAATGGTTTTGTACTGCTATGCCAGTGTTTTGACACTAATCTTAGCCCGGTCGATAGCATCTACAAACGTTCCCACTTTTTATAGCCCAGTAGTTACATTAACTCTCTTGCTAGCCAATATTCTTCTCCTTGGTTAGCAACATGACGAATACCGTCAAAAGGAGTACTGTTGTTTGACCCGTTAAAATTTAAGAAGTTAGACATAACTATCCCTTTTGTAATGGTGTAGTTAAGGTGATCGCGTGCTTGACGGCTGGCGATCGCTTTTTGCTTTAACCCAAACTAGTCAGAATATAACAGTTATAGTATGATAAAGTCAAGCGAGACTTGTCAAGAACTCATTATGGTAGAATTAGACGTTATTGCCAGCATTAATTGGAATGCAGCTTATGGAGAACGCTTAAGAGAAATGCGTGGCAAAGTCTCCATGCAACAATTAGCCGATGAAGTCACTCAAAAATTTAACTATCCAGTGACAAAGCAATATATAGCGATGATAGAACGTCCTTTTGGAGATAAAGCCTCAAAAACTGTCTCCTTCCAACTGCTTCGATATATATGTAATATTCTGGGTGAAGATGTGCAAGACATTTTTGGTTCACCTAAAATCATCCAAAAATCATCCCCTATCAAGACAAGTGATTCTTGACAAATTGACAAGTCATACTTTACTATAGATTATATAAGGGAGGAAACGAGCGCTAGCCTCCCAGTTAAATATAGAAGCGCTCAACCCCAAACCCAGATTTGATTAACACGAAACATAGATTTGAGAAACAAGAACCTCCCGTCGTATAGCACAAGGTACGCCAGGTAAAGTCGGCTGGGGGAGATACTCAAAATCACTCAATAAATTCACTCATACTGCAATTAGGGCAACCGCTTATACCTTCTCTACAGTATCAGTGCTGTGAAGTTGACAAAAGGTAATAATAGGGAGGTGGTGAGGGGGGACAATGAAACAAAGTACTATCAGAGCTTTATTTCGGGCTTACAATTCATTGCATATAATTATTGATGAGTTGTATGAGCAGTTCGAGAAAGCTGTAGAGAATGAAGACTATGGCGACGCTAGCTTATTGGAGGCTAGAGCGGATAGACTATTTTCAGAAGCCGAAGCAATATTAGCCGTAATTTTAGAGTATCAAAATGGATAAAGTTCTGATACAAGCCTTGGCTAAAGAAGCCAAAGTCAAGAGCAATCAAGCGATTGAAAAATTCAAACAAGGCAAGTACATCGAAGGGCATTCCCTGATGAGTCAAGCCAGAGACGCAGGACGGGTTTGTAGCCAGCTAATCAAAACCAGTCAACTAGAACCTGTGTTGTCTCAGTTTGAGAAATTAAGCCAAGAATAAGGCTAAACCACAACTCCACTACCTAAAAAAAGCGCTATGTAAATACATAGCGCTTTTTTGCCGTACCCGTCGCCTAACACGCTGTATCTCCTTGTGACTTGAAGAAGATTTTGGACAGGTTTGGAAGAAGAAATTGGACAAGTTGCAAGCTGAAATACCTATAACTTCGTTAAGGCATTAAGCAAGCGATGCCTTCGGCGGCAAGCTACGCTCTTTTGGAAAAAGAAAATGGACAGAATAACAGAAATGGAAGAAGAAAATGGACACAAATCCGCTTGAATACGGCTCAATACCAACTTATTGCCTAACTTGTAGGATTTTTCACAAGCTTTGCGATCGCTTGCCGCAGTAAGTATCGCTATTACCAAAACCTTTATCTTGCATACAGGCATAGAGTTTGAGCAGTTTAGTTTTCCTTTATGCTATTTTTTTGACGTTCTTGGAAGGTAAACTTGGACATCCATTTTTGGAAGGTAAAGGTGGACAACATGTCCAAAATCTTCTTCAAGTCACACTCCTGCTTGGTAGCTCCGGTCACTGGCGCTTAAGCAAAAAGGTATCGGCTACGCCAAATTGAGAATTGAGTTGAGATTTACGAAATGGAGAACTTCAATGGATTTAGATTTAGATTATTCAGTTCACTTTGCTCCCCATTCAAAGGGTGATCGACAATATCCCCGAACCCTGGAAGACGGAATTAGCTGATACAGCAGTTGACCTTCAAGAGCAAATTCAACAAAATTGTCAAGAGATGAGAAAACTGACGGCGGAGCAATACAGGGAAATCCAAAATTTCAACCCTCCTTGTTAGTCGGCTACGCCAAATTAAGAAAGAGTTGGTTGTGCTGAAGACACAACAAGCTGACCAATCAAAAGGCGATCGCCCTACCGGACAAAGTGTGCGATCGCCTCTATTTCTATTACGGAGAGAACTATCATGCCACAAGTTGCAACAACTGTAAACCCTTGCGTCAAAGTTGAAGCATTGAGAGTAATCGAAATCAGCTTCTACGACCACGAATATTACGCTGGTAAACAGCTGATAGCCACTATTACTCATGATGATGATTTAACACAACCTTGGGTAGTAGTGGTGAACGATGCGGAAGTCCATCGTGCTGCTACCCCAATGCTTTGCCATCGCTACATCTGCTGGGAGTATAAGCGAGGGACTCTGCCAGTACAGCAAGAAGCACCCCTAGCTACAACCGGGAACGAAGTTATGTGCTCAATAGCCGCCCAATGTGAGCAATTCGGATTTGAGTTGTTAGATGACGGCATCTATAAGGATGAACAGAAACTCGGTTCTCTCGGCTGCACAGAGGGCAAATGGTGGGTTATTCGGTCAACTTCAGTGCATCAGCAGAAAGTTCCGTGTGATTCTGCCTTTGAAGCGGTGTGGGTATTGTCGATGGTAGAACTGACGCAACCATCTTCTGAAGAACTGCTGGATAAGCCGTTTGACCAACTGACGGCTGATGAATGGGAACGGCTACGGGAATATCAGCCGCCCTCAGCCGAGCCCCTTGATTGCGGTGGGTTCACAGACTCCGATTTTGCGCGGATAGAGGGAGTAGCTGCGTAAGTGAAATGGTAGGCGTGGCTGAATCAACGGTCGTTACTAGCTCCTTTTGGGGAAGTAAGAACGAATAGGGAAGTAACAGATGAAACAAGATTTGTTGATGTGTTATTTTCACCAACACCGACATCTGCGGTTGATGCAGAAACTTTAGGATTATTGGTTAGAATTGCGGTATTAAATACTACTTTGCTAGAGCCATTTCGCAATCAACCAAGTAGAACAGAAGTACGTAGTTGTCTACAAAAATTATTTACTGTGATTGCAGACGCGCAACGTTTTGCCAACAGGGAAGACACAACAATAGCGGAGAACGATTTAGCAAGACTGTGGATTATTTCTCCAAGTGCTTCCAAAGCTCTGCTCAAGGCTTTTGGAGCTAAACTAGACTTAGACAATTGGATGAGCGGGGTGTACTTTCTGCCTCTTGGAGTAAGAGCAGCAATAGTAGCGCGAAACAAGCTACCGCGAACTCCAGACACACTATGGTTTCGGCTCTTGGGTCGGGGAAAAGTACAAAGGGAGGCAGTAGAAGAACTGGTTGCACTACCACCATCCGATCTTGTACGCCGGAACGTACTGGAAATAATTTACAGGTGGCGTATCAGTGTAATGACACAGACAGAATTAACCAGAGATGACCAGGAGTTGATCATGAACTTAACTCAAGCTTACGAAGAAGCAAGAGCGCAAGCGGTACAAGAGGGAGTACAACTTGAACGTCGTCAAGTTGTAGAAAATTTGTTGAGATTTAGGTTTGGTTCTGTGGATGAAGAATTAGCGAGATTGGTCGATAATTTGTTGCAGTTAACACCAGAAGAATTTACTCCCCTTTGTCTTGAATTATCTCGT
>CAZZZY010000417.1:0-5879 GCA_964658545.1 uncultured Acetobacteraceae bacterium
GTGGGATGAATATCTCAGATATTGTGTAACTCATCGGCAACAGTAAAACTACTGAACGCTAATTAGTTCCTTGCTTTTTAGGCTAGGTAATTACACAACTTAAGGTTTTTACAAGTTAATTGCATATTTTATCAGGATGTGGTAACAATGATTATCGTGATGAAATCCGGTTGTCCTGGACAAGAAATTGAATTATTATTAACAGAACTTTCTCGATGGCCGATTGTACCAGAACTCTCTGTAGGTCAACATAAAGCAGTAATTGGTTTGATTGGCGATACGCAAGAAATCGACACGCGACAAGTACAAAATTGCAGCCCTTTTATTGAGCAAGTGCTGCGGGTAAATAAGCCATTCAAACGGGCTAGTTTAGAGTTTCGTTATGGTGAACCCAGCGACATTAAGGTGTCTACACCCTTTGAAACTGTTACTTTTGGTCAAAACCATCCTGTAGTTGTAATTGCAGGCCCTTGTTCTGTAGAAAGCGAAGAAATGATTGTGGAAACTGCACTGCAAGTCAAAGCCGCAGGTGCCAAGTTTCTCAGGGGAGGTGCTTACAAACCGAGAACTTCACCCTATGCTTTCCAGGGACATGGCGAAAGTGCTTTGGAATGGTTAGCAACAGCTAGATCGGTTTCTGGCTTGGGAATTATTACTGAAGTGATGGATGGGGCTGAATTGGAAATGGTGGCATCAGTTGCAGACATCCTACAAATTGGTGCCCGCAATATGCAAAACTTTTCTCTTTTGAAAAAAGTCGGTGCAATAGGTAAACCTGTGTTACTCAAACGTGGTTTGTCCGCCACTATTGAGGATTGGTTGATGTCAGCAGAGTATATTTTGGCGGAGGGAAATCCCAATGTGATTCTCTGCGAACGGGGAATTAGGACTTTTGACAAGGAATATACACGCAATACTTTAGATATTTCTGCAATTCCTGTTTTGCGTAATTTAACTCATCTACCTATTGCAGTTGATCCCAGTCACGGTACTGGTAAATCGGAATTTGTCACTCCAATGGCGCTGGCGGCGATCGCAGCTGGTTGTGATTCGCTGATGGTGGAGGTTCATCCTAATCCCCAAAAAGCCCTTTCAGATGGCCCGCAGTCGCTCAATTTTGCTGGTTTTGAGCAATTTATGCGAGAAATGACTTCCTTGGCTACATTCTTCGGTCGTTGGACACCACAGAAATACAAAAAAGGTGGCGAAACTCAACCCCAGAGACCTTTGTCAAGTCAGAAGGTTGGGGTTTTTTAGAATCTTTTTATCTCGCGCATACCGCGAAGCGGAACCCGCAAGGTAGGCGCAAAGAAAGAACGCAAAAACCTTGATTTTTGCGAGAGGTCTATTGTTTCGTTGGTCAAGGTTTAAAACTTTAGTCACAATACCTGAAAAATATGGATACACTTCGCTTAAGTAAACAAACTGCTGGTAAAACTGGATTTCCTTTTGTGTATAGTTCGGATGATGCTGTGGTGGTGGGCGATCGCTATCTTACTATCGAAGAGGTAATCAGTGTAGCACGTTATGGGGCACAGGTGCGTTTAACTGATAACTTGGAAACCTTAGCTAATGTGCAGGCTTCCTGCGATTTTATTCACCATGCGGTTGCATCTGGTGACCCAATTTATGGAGTGACAACTGGTTTTGGGGGGATGGCTAATGTGGTGATTTCTCCTGAATCTGCGGCTTTGCTACAAAATAATTTGATGTGGTATCACAAGGTGGGTGCAGGAAAAAAATTACCGCTTGCTGATGTCCGCGCCGCGATGCTTCTACGTGCGAACTCCCACATTACAGGTGCATCGGGGATTCGTCTGGAATTGATCAAGCGGATGCTGGTATTTTTAAATGCTAGTGTTACGCCCCATGTCTGCGAATTTGGCTCAATTGGTGCGAGTGGTGATTTAACGCCTTTAGCATATATCACTGGGGCATTGATTGGGTTAAATTCCAGCTACACCGTGGATTTTAACGGTGAAGAAATGGATGCACCAACAGCATTGAAAAAGCTGGGTTTAGAACCATTGCAATTACTTCCTAAAGAAGGGTTAGCAATGATGAATGGTACTTCTGTGATGACTGGAATTGCGGCTAATTGTGTACAGGATACGAAAATTTTATTAGCTTTGAGTGTGGCTACTCATGCTTTAGTAATTCAAGGTTTATTAGGGACTAATCAATCGTTTCATCCATTCATTCACAAACTCAAACCTCATTCTGGGCAAGTTTGGACTGCTTCACAAATGCTAGAATTATTAGCAGGTTCGCGGTTAATTCGTGATGAGTTAGATGGTTCTCACGATTATCGTCATGAGCATCCTATTCAAGACCGTTATTCTTTGCGTTGTCTAGCGCAGTATATGGGGCCGATTGTCGATGGTATCGAGGAAATTGCTAAACAGGTTGAGGTAGAAATCAACTCTGTGACTGATAATCCCTTGATTGATGTGGAGAATCAAGCTAGTTATCATGGCGGCAATTTTTTAGGTCAATATATTGGCGTGGGTATGGATCAACTGCGTTATTATATTGGATTGTTGGCGAAACATTTGGATGTGCAAATCGCTTATTTAGTCGCCCCAGAGTTTAATAATGGACTGTCTCCTTCGTTGGTTGGGAATCAAGAACGCCGTGTCAATATGGGTTTAAAGGGATTACAAATTACTGGTAATTCGATTATGCCTGTATTAACTTTTTATGGCAATTCTATTGCTGATAGATATCCTACTCATGCGGAACAATATAATCAGAATATTAATAGTCAAGGATTTGCTTCGGCGAATTTAGCGCGAACCAGTGTAGAGGTTTTTCAACAATATATGGCTGTGGCTTTGATGTTTGCAGTGCAATCTGTGGATTTGCGTACATATGCTGTTGTCGGACATTATGATGCTCGTGCAACTTTGTCTCCTGCGACTAGAGATTTATACATGGCGGTGCAGAATGTGCTGGGGCGATCGCCATCTGAGGAACGTCCCTATATATGGGATGACAATGAGCAAGCTCTAGATTTACATATAAGTAAGATTGCGGATAATATTGCTCACGGTGGAGAAATTGTAACTGCTGTTAGTCGAGTTTTATCTAGTTTTCAAAAGTAAAGAGAAGGATTTACCTCACGCACAGACACAGTTCGCCCAGGGTGGCGCAGAAGCTATGAATATCGCACATCATGTAGAACGTGGTCATCGGCTATATCCTAACAAGATTGCCATAGTTTACGAAGATAAGTCTTATACCTATAAGCAACTTGACCGTTTAGTGAATTGTACAGCGAATGCTTTGCGTGGATTAGGTATTGCTAAAGGCGATCGCGTGGCGTTGTATTTGCCTAATATACCGGAGTTTGCGATCGCGTATTTGGGAATTTTGAAAATTGGTGCGATCGCCGTTTCGCTGAATGTGATGCTGAAATCGGCTGAGGTAAGTTACATTCTCAATGATTGTACTGCTAAGGCGATTATTACCACAGAATCGGGTCGTTTGCAGGTAGCAGAGGCTGATTTACCCCATTTACAACATATTCTCATTGCTGAGGGTGTGGTTAATCAGGACATAGATTTTGCAGATTTGATTGCAAATGCTTCTCCCATGTCCCGCGCTGTGGCGATGGGATGGCACTCTCCGGCTAGTATTGTCTATACTTCTGGTACAACAGGCTTCCCTAAAGGTGCAACACTTTCTCACGGTAATATCATTTCTAATATCTCTGCACACAATCACTGTTGCGGGATGAATAAAAATGATCGATTGCTGCTGTATGTACCTCTGTTTCATTGCTTTGGTCAAAATGCGATTTTTAATGCTGGTTTAAATGTTGGTGCGACGATCATTTTGCAACGACGATTTGATTTAGAGGGAGTCTTAAAAAGCATCGCTAAATATCAAGCCACTATGTTTTTTGGAGTCCCAACTGTATTTATTCGTTTCCTTCATCAAGACATCTCTAAATATAACTTAAGCAGCCTTCGTTATTATTTTAGTGCGGCTGCACCAATGCCTGGAGAAATTGCCAAAATGTGGCAAGACAAATATCAAAAAGTCATTCACGAAGGATATGGTTTAACCGAAGCCTCACCCTGCGCTAGCTATAACCACAATTTAAAATATAAATTTGGTTCTATTGGCGCTCCAATTGCCAATGTGCAAATGCAAATTGTGGATGCTAACGGTGATCCAGTATCACCAGGAGAATTGGGTGAAATAGTCATCAAAGGTCCTAATGTAATGCTTGGTTATTGGAGCCGTCCGCAAGCAACTCAAGAAGTCATCAAAAACAGTTGGTTACATAGCGGCGATATTGGTCGCATGGATGAAGAAGGTTTTTTCTACATCGCCGATCGCTTAAAAGACATGATTAACGTCTCTGGATTTAAGGTATATCCAACGGAAGTTGAAAATGTCATTTATAAACATCATGCTGTTGCTGAAGTCGCCATTTATGGAGTTCCCGATCCCATCAAAGGCGAGATAGTCAAAGCTAGTATAGTATCAAAACCTGGAAGCCAAATTACCGAATCAGAAATAGCAGAATTCTGTACTCAAAGAATAGCCGCTTACAAAATTCCCCACCAAATTCAATTTGTAGATTCCCTACCCAAAAACCCCACAGGAAAAGTCATGAAAAGATTTCTCCGCGACCAACCAACCTTAGTTTCCTCACTAGCCTAACTCTCAACCTTATACTCTGCGTTACTCTGCGTGAACCTCTGCGCCCCTCTGCGTTTAAAGAATACTAATCATGAACATCAAACATCATCCAACCCCAACTGTTTTTTCCCGCGAAAACTCCGCTAATTCTTCCATCTTTTCCCCACCTACACATTTATCACCATCAGAAACAGCCCAAATCGAATTAACTCAGCCAACAGTTGGAGAAACTGTAGTCAAGATGTTAGAAGATATGGGAGTCGAATCTGCCTTTGGTGTTTCCGGTGGTGGAATCGGGCCACTTTGGGCAGCCCTTAATCGTAGTAAAATTCAAGTATTGCACTTTCGCCACGAATCGGGAGCAGCCTTTGCAGCTTGTGAAGCCCACTTTCCTAGCGATCGCCCTGTGGTTGTGTTTGTCACTACTGGCCCAGGGATCACCAACGCCCTCACCGGATTGCTGGCTGCGCGAGGGGAAGGTGCAAAGGTAATTCTATTATCTGCTGCAACTGCATCTGGAAATCGCGGACGCTGGGCTTGTCAAGAAACCAGCGCTCATACGTTGCCAATTTCCGGTATATTTACCCCTGGTGCATTATTCAACTACGCCACCATCGTTGAAACCGGGGACGAAATCCCAGAAATTTCCCGCAGACTTGCTCAAGGATTCTCCCAACCTGGTGGTTTTGTCGCCCATATCAGCATTCCTACCCCAGTTCAAACTAAACCATGCACAGCGCGATCGCAATTCGGATTTACTCGTGCGGTGTCAGTTACCAGTGAAGAGGCGATCGCTGAATCTGTGCGCTTGCTTTCCCAAGAACCCTTTGCGATTTGGGTAGGTTTTGGTGCTAGGGAAGCCGCCGCCGAAATTCGCCAATTAGCAGAACGCACCAGTGCGGCGGTGATGTGTTCGCCTCGCGCTAAAGGGATTTTTCCCGAAAATCATCCCCAGTTTATCGGTGTTACCGGGTTCAGTGGTCATGCTTCTGTCCTCACATATATGCAGTCACAGCAACCCCAGCGCATCCTCGTATTAGGAACTCGTTTAGGCGAACCGACTTCTTTCTGGAATCCCTTGATGATTCCTTCTGGTGGTTTCATCCATGTGGATATCGACCCAGAAGTCCCCGGAGTAGCTTATCCATCGGTACCAACTTTAGCAATTCAATCGGAGGTGAAAGCTTTCCTCAAGTCCCTACTACCATACTTTCCCCAGAGTCCAG
>CAZZZY010000418.1:0-5868 GCA_964658545.1 uncultured Acetobacteraceae bacterium
TACCTAATCTCGATAGAGTTAGTTTCAACTATTCATTGATAGAAGAGACAAAGCGGCTGGCAATACTGGCCAAGTCCCCTGACACGGGTGACACGAGATTGACACGCAAGAGTTTAAACCCAAGCACAGCAAGCACTGACACGCTGATGTCAGCCGCGTCATTTTCGACTATAGGGGGTAGCCGTCTTCAGGACACAAAGCCTCATTGTCCCCATTGTGGTAACGCAAATTTAACCGTAAGAAAGGATAAAAGATATTACTGTTTGAACTGCAAAAAGGTGACAGTTTCTAATAAAATAGTTTGGAAATAGATAAATGAACTTTGACGATATTTCGACAATTGTTTATCAGCCCAAAAATGACCATGAGCCGGGGTTTATTTATTTAATGCAAGCAGAGGGTTATCATGGGCTAATTCCTGGTTTTTACCTCCGTCGTTGCAAAATTGGGTTATCCAGAAATCCAGAAGCTAGGCTTGATAACTTTCACCGAAATCAGCCACCTTGCAACGTGAAAATTCTCAAGACTATTTACGTAGAGGATATGGCAGATGTAGAGGGTGAATTGCATCAACAATTTAGCCAATGCAATGTTGAGTTAATCAAAAGTCAAGAGTGGTTTGATTTTAATCCAGTGCAATTTATGATGGTTAATTGGGAGTTTGAAAAGCGATCGCTACACGTCTTTAGCATTAGCGACTTGCCAATTAAGCTAATCATTTTCAGCATGATTGGGGTATTGTTCGTGGGGGCGATCGCTGGCAGATTGACAAATCAGCCAGCTAATTCTGTGATACAGCCACAAAAGCAATTGACAAAGTAAGCAAAAATTAAGGGAGGTTGTTAGCCTCTCCTTTTTAACAAGTTATAAATATGCTTGACAGCATTAAACAGGTTAGATATATTTATAACAGGTTATAGATAAGGGGAGTCAGTCAGATGTCTAAAGCAGTTCAGGAGCAAGTAGAGCAACTCTTTGTTGCGGTCAAAGATTTAAATTCATTAGAAGAGATAAAGCCATACTGTGAGCGGTTTAACGAGTGGATAAACCAGAATACTAACTACAGCGTCAAAAGCTTAGGGACTGTGTTGAGTCGGGCTGGCTTCTATAAAAAATTCAAGTCACTGCCATTAGAGCAAGGGAAAAACGCTGAATCAGCACCCAAACATGATGCACAAGGCAACGTTACAGGAAACGAGTTAAAGCACTATGTTTTACTCCTGTGTGGATTGGACAAAAAGGATTGGGAGGAGCGTAACGAAACTACACGGGTAAGCGATCGCCTAATAACTGCTGGTGAAGATGGCAATACAGGCATTGAGATTAACCCAGAGACATATTTAGAAGTAACTTCTAACTTGTTAGCCAGTGAACATCCTCACGAGTTAGCAGTGGGCTTGATAGCTGCTACGGGCCGCCGTCCTCATGAGATTTTAGCCAGAGGAAAATTTACCCCGATTGATGGTGAATCCTATCAAGTTAATTTTTCAGGTCAAGGCAAGAAACGCGGTGAGAAGCCAATATTTAAAATTTCTACTTTATTCCCTGCTAGTTACATCATTGAGCGCTTAAATCATTTACGGAAAGAACCATCTACTAAGTCACTTTTAAAAGAAGTCGCTAACGAATTTCCTACTGATGTAGCAGCCCAAAATAAGGCTATTGAAGATAAACGCGGTAATTCACTACGTAGGGTAGTACAAGAATATTTTGGTGGCAAAGGTGACAGTGAGCCACTTCTAAACTTCCGTCATGGTCAAGAACAGAATGACTGTAAAGCCTTACGTGCTGCTTCTGCTTGTTTATTAACCGAACGCGATTGTACAGGTTCACTAGGGGCAAAAATGTACTTCGCTGCTTGTTTCTTAGGTCATATTACCCCAGGTGAAAAAATCAGCGATAGCGATTTAAAACACATCACTACTACCCTTGGTTATTCAGATTATTACGTTACAAAACCTGTAGGCTACCCCGATGCACCAGAGAAAGAAAAACTCTCTAATGTTCGGGTTAGTTTTTCAGATTTAGAAGCTATTCGCCACTTGCAAGAGGAGTTAAATTTACCCAACCAGCAATCAGCTATTACCTACTTGCTTGAGTCATTTAACAACCGACTGGACACTGCAAAGCAATTACAGTCAGCACAGCAACAATTAGCCAAATCAGAAGCTATAGTTTTGCAGTTACAGCAAGCCAATAACCAGTTAGAGCAAGCCAATAACCAATTACAACAGGAAAAAGCAGCAATGGAAACCACAGCACATCTTCCCCAAACAGTTACTCTGAATGTCACAGAGTTAGATTCTTGGCTAGAACAGAAAATTATTGAGGTGGTGAATAAGGTAACTCAAGGCATAGCAATAGCACCTGCTACCACTGCCACATCTGCCAAGGTCGCACCACCAAAGGAAGAGATTGACTGGCAAGCCAAGACTGATGCCGAGGTTTGGGGAAGCAAAGCAACCTTAGCAGCTGTAGAAAAAATCCGCAGGTCTTATCAGGCAATCTGTTTGTATAACGATACCGTGGCAACTGGGGAGGGCGATCGCCTAGCAATTACTAACCAAGCACTCAGAGATTTATCGGGCTGTAATGGATTGCTGGTACGTGATTGGATTGAACAGCACAAGGACGAAATAATTAGCCATAACGCTAAGTTCGGTATGGAAAACAAGAAAGACCCGTCTAACCCTGCCAGCTATGCCAATAAAGGTAAGGACACAGATAAAATCCTGTTGCTGATAAATGAAGAGTTCCTTAGTGGTGAAGGCTTTAAGGCAGGGAGAAACTAAAGCGGATCTGGGGCTGAACGCTTTACTGTAGAAGCTTTCGCCCCGATGTGGTTAAACGCCCATTTTTTGACATTTACGCCCTACACCTACACCCCTTCATCGATTACGCAGGTAATCAAAAACAAAGAGATATTACAGAACTCTAAAGTCTATTTTAAGTTACACGCGATCGCCGCCTGGAGGATTTAGACTCAGATCGCAAGCCGCAGTGTATTGTGGTGATATCAAAATCGCTATCGGTTGCTTTAAAGAACAAGCTTAGTTCTCCTATTTTCAATCTACTATGCTGCTTGAGATTTAAGTCCAAGGCAAGTAATTGTCATCAAGGGGGATGGGGTAAACCATCCCAGAACCAGTCATAAAATGCTTTTAGCGAAATAACGATTTCGTTATTTGTTTAAATCGTTTTTTCTTGCTATAACGAATTCGGACTTAAATAAAGAACGAAAAAACGATATAAATAAATTGCTATAAAGCGAAAGGACGAAAACACGATGACCGTATTAGTGGGTGTCATTTCCCAGAAAGGCGGTGTTTCAAAAAGCACAATTGCGCGACTCATTGCCCGTGAGTATGCTGCTGCTGGGTGGGATGTAAAAATTGCCGACCTAGATATCTCTCAAGGTACGAGTACGGATTGGAAACAGCGTCGTGAACTAAATGGTATCCAGCCAGAAATTGCAGTTGAACAATTCCGCACCGTAGCTCAAGCACTTAAACACGCCGATGTTTATGATCTCATGGTTATGGACGGGCCACCGCATTCCATGCAAGGCACTCTAGAAATTGCCCGTGCAAGTGATTTAGTAGTCCTGCCCACTGGCTTATCACTGGATGACCTCAAACCGTCTGTACTGTTGGCGCATGAATTGGTAAACGCCAAAATCCCTACGGATAAAATTGTTTTTGTTTTATGTCGAGTCGGCGATCGGGAGAATGAAATTGAGGAGGGCAGATCATATATTCATAAAGCTGGATATGTCACAGTGGCTGGCTCAATCCCCGAAAAGACAGCTTACCGACAGGCAAGTGATAACGGTCGTGCTGTTTCTGAGGTCACGTTTCCTACTTTGAAGCAACGGGCAGAACAAGTAGCCCAAGGAATTATTGATTTATTGAGCAAGCAAGAGTCCTAATTATGTCAACTAAACCACCTCCACCACCTCGCAAACCGAGCAAGGGTGAACCACCTAGCATTAAGGAAACAAAAGACAACTTGGAGAAGCCCGATCCAGGTGAAATTTCCAACTTAAATTTTAAAGTACCTGCCGAGTTTAAAAAGGATTTTAAGATTGCGGCTGCTACTTACGGTTGTACCCAGGTCGAGCTATTGCAACGGATTTTTAAATACTGGACAGATAATCATGGCTAATCAAGATTCGTCCTTTCGCTAAATGACGAAATAACGATGGCACTCTTAAGTGATGACAGCGATCGCTCTTTTACCACTTGTAAATACTCCTTGTTCACGAGGGAGGACTGAAACCCTTGTTTTTAGTTCATTTCCAAAAGTTTGTGATTTACTGATCATGAACGAAAACGATAATTTTGGCTGGTTTAGGTTTGTTTGAAAAAACTAGGGATAAGATGGCAGAAGTAGCAGCAAAGCAGAATAACTCAGAGTCATTTGAGCAGAAACTATGGAAAACGGCGGATAAGCTGCGAAAAAATATTGATGCTGCTGAGTATAAGCACATTGTCTTAGGGCTAATTTTTCTGAAATATATCTCTGATGCGTTTGAGGAATTGCACCAAAAGCTGATTGCGGGTGAAGGGGATTATGCAGGAGCAGATCCAGAGGATCGGCATGAGTATTCGGCAGAGAATGTGTTTTTTGTGCCAGTTGAGGCACGGTGGCCATCTCTCCAGGCACAAGCAAAACAGCCTGATATTGGTAAAACTGTTGACTTGGCTATGGAAGCAATCGAGCAGGAAAATGCCAACCGGTTAAAAGGGATTTTGCCCAAGGTGTATGGACAGCAGAAATTAGACCAGAAATCTTTGGGTGGATTAATTGACTTAATTGGATCAATTACGTTAGGGGATGCTGAGGCACAGGCACAGGATGTTTTAGGGCGAGTCTATGAATATTTTTTGGGACAGTTTGCTCTAGCCGAAGGCAAGAAGGGGGGGCAGTTCTATACACCTGAAAGTATTGTGCGGTTATTGGTGGAAATTCTAGAGCCTTACAATGGGCGCGTGTTTGATCCTTGTTGTGGTTCTGGGGGGATGTTTGTCCAGAGTGAGAAGTTTGTCAAAAATCACCAAGGGCGTTTGGATGATATCTCAATTTATGGGCAGGAGAGCAACGAGACAACCTATAAATTGTGTCGGATGAATTTGGCGATTAGGGGGATTGACGGCTCAAATATTAAGTGGAATCCTGAAGGTTCATTTCTCAATGATGCTCACAAGGACTTAAAAGCAGATTTTGTCATTGCTAATCCTCCTTTTAATGATAGTGATTGGGGCGGCGAGTTATTGCGAAATGATGGACGCTGGCTGGATAAAGACCTTGTACCTCCAGTTGGGAATGCCAATTTTGCTTGGGTATCGCATTTCATTTACCACTTAGCACCAACAGGTTCGGCGGGTTTTGTGTTGTCGAATGGTTCGCTGTCATCAAATACAAGTGGTGAGGGAGATATTCGCAAGGCTTTAGTATTGAAGGATTTGGTGGATTGTATTGTGATGTTGCCAACCCAACTTTTTTACAATACGGGTATTCCTGCTTGTTTGTGGTTTCTTAGTCGGTATAAAAACGGGAATAAAAACAGGGATAGACACGGTGAGGTGTTGTTTATTGATGCCTCAGAGTTGGGTTATATGGTAAATCGCAGTAGTCGGACTTTTACGGAAGCTGAGATTAGCAAGATTGCTGATACTTACCATGAGTGGAAGAAATCGGGGGGGAGTTACCGCGATATCAAGGGCTTTTGTAAGTCTGCATCAATCGCTGAAATTGAGAAGCATAATTTTGTGTTGACACCAGGGCGATATGTGGGTATTCCTGATGAAGTTGAGGATGGGGTGAGCTTTGAGGAGAAAATGAGTGAGCTTACAATGGCATTAGGTG
>CAZZZY010000419.1:0-5851 GCA_964658545.1 uncultured Acetobacteraceae bacterium
TGCCCATTTCCAACTTGTTGCCAAAATAACTTTTCACGAACGGTTGTAAATGAGATGATAGATTAATTAGAGAAAAAGGTAAACAATTGTTATTTTTCTCCTTCCGCTTCTGGTTGCAGAATAGCATTACAGTACTGAATGAGGGTTGTCAAGCGATCGCTAATCGTCTGAAGTCTCGTTTGTGCAGTAGATGCTTGCCGCGCTCCTTGCAAAAACATCACATCTATTTCCAAGAGGCGCAGTTGCTTGCTCATTTCCGTTTGATAAGACTGCACTCGCCAGTTTTCATCAGCCAAAGGCACAATCTGTTGTCCGAAAAATTGCTGCAACGAGGCTACACGCTGTCGCAGTTCGGACGTAGTAATTGGGGTAGTTGTGGCATCGGAGCGTAATTGCTCTAGTAAGGTTACGAGTGCCAAATATTTCTCAGGGTTTAAAGACATCCAGTGCTAGTTAAGATAGTATTAATGTCAAGTAATTTTTCTTCTACAATAAACTTCTCTTTTACACTTATCAGCACTAAAAGCCTCAAATCATGGTTTGAGGCTTTGTTTGCCATCAATGGATTTTCAAGCTTATGATCCTTGAAACTCAAACTGGATGACTACCAAACGTTCCTGCATCGCTCTGAACCCGTTCCCCGGAGGGGAGCTTGCTACATGTAGCGTCTCTCAGAGTTACCTGCCGCAGGCAATACGGCAGGGCTATCGGCAATTAGAGAATCATCCTGACACTGCTTTTCTACCCTTCTCTGGGCGACAGTATCTTCTGAGGTTGATGCTGCCAATTTTATTTATCATTCACTTAATCTACCGATCCTATCCCAACCCAATTGTATGAGCAGTCTAGCTATAAATTCATCAGTTGATCTAGCCATTCCGGAATGGTTAAAAAAATGTTTGAAGGAGTCATCGACAAGTCACGGTGAAGCGGAAGATGACCGAAGGCACAATGATGCAGTCTTAATTGGTCGCGCATTTGAATTTGCTTACCAACTGCATCAAGGTCAATACCGCAAATCGGGAGAAGCATATATTGCTCATCCCATCGCTGTAGCCGACTTACTGCGTGATTTGGGAGGCAGTGCTGATATGATAGCAGCTGGATTTCTCCATGATGTAGTTGAAGATACAGAAGTTACAAGTGAAGAAATAGAAGAGCGCTTTGGCCCAGAAGTGAGGCAATTGGTCGAAGGTGTCACCAAGCTTTCTAAAATCAATTTCACCAGTAAAACCGAAAGTCAAGCCGAAAACTTCCGGCGGATGTTTTTGGCAATGGCGCAAGATATTCGGGTAATTGTGGTGAAATTGGCAGATCGTTTGCATAATATGCGAACTTTACAGTATATGTCAGAAGCCAGTCGCCGCCGCAGTGCCCAGGAAACGCGAGATATATTCGCGCCTTTAGCCAATCGCTTGGGGATTTGGCGAATTAAATGGGAACTGGAAGATTTGGCTTTTAAGTATTTGGAACCGGAAGCTTTCCGCCAGATGCAGGAGTATGTTTCCGAAAAACGGACGGCGCGAGAAGAGAAATTGGCTAGAGCTACAGACATTTTGCGGGAACGTTTGCAGCAAACCGGAATCATTTTTCAGGATATCAGTGGTCGTCCCAAGCACCTTTATAGCATTTACCAAAAAATGCACCGCCAGCAAAAGGAGTTTCATGAAATTTACGATTTGGCAGCGCTGCGGATTATTGTTCAAACCAATGAGGAATGCTATCGGGCGTTGGCGGTGGTTCATGATGCTTTTCGCCCAATTCCTGGGAGATTTAAGGACTACATTGGACTGCCAAAACCTAACCGTTACCAGTCGTTGCATACTGGGGTGATTGGACTAACTGGCCGTCCTTTAGAGGTGCAAATTCGCACAATCGAAATGCATCATATTGCCGAGTATGGGATTGCTGCCCATTGGAAGTACAAAGAAACAGGAGGTTCTAGTATTAGCCATTTGACAGCGACAGATGACAAGTTTACTTGGCTGCGGCAACTGCTGGAATGGCAAACGGATCTCAAGGATGCACAAGAATATCTTGATAGTGTCAAAGACAATTTATTTGAAGATGATGTCTATGTCTTCACCCCTAAGGGGGATGTTGTTCCTTTAAGCCCCGGTTCTACCACTGTCGATTTTGCTTATCGCATTCATACGGAAGTGGGAAATCACTGTTCAGGAGCGCGGGTGAATGGACGAATGGTATCTCTGTCAACACGGCTGCAAAATGGCGATATTATAGAGGTTCTCACCCAAAAGAACGGTCATCCGAGTTTGGATTGGTTGAACTTTGTCAGAACTTCGGCGGCGAAATATCGGATAAAACAATGGTACAAGCGATCGCGCCGGGAAGAAAATGTTGCCCGTGGACGGGAATTATTAGAAAAGGAACTCGGTAAAACTGGTTTTGATAGTTTGCTGAAGTCGGATGCAATGGAGACTGTCGCCGAAAAGTGTAATTACCACAGCGTGGAGGATTTACTTGCCGGTTTGGGTTATGGAGAAGTTACGTTAAACTTGGTGCTAAATCGCTGGCGAGAGGTAGCAAAGGGACAACAACCAGTCTCCACTGTGTCGCCATTTCTCCCCAAAGAATCAACTACATCAAAAGCTTTGCGGGATGCACCTGCAACTATCTCCCGCGCCAGTGATTCGCCAATTTTTGGGGTAGAGGGGTTGGTGTATTATTTAGCTGGGTGTTGTACCCCGATTCCTGGCGAACCGATTATTGGCGTGGTGACGCGAGGTAGGGGGATTTCAATTCATCGCCAAGGCTGCCATAATCTGGAGACTGTGGAGTATGAGCGCTTAGTACCAGTCAGGTGGAACCCAACCGCCGAAAATAGCGGTCGTCCGCACACGTACCCGGTGGATGTTCAAATTGAAGCCCTTGATCGGGTGGGGGTACTAAAGGATATTTTGTCACGGTTGAGTGACCAGGGGATTAATGTCCGTCATGCTCAGGTGAAAACCTCTATTGGTCAACCTGCATTGATGGACTTAGGAATAGATATACGCGATCGCTCTCAATTAGAGCAAGTGTTTGTCCAAATTAAGAAAATGAGCGACATTTTGAATATCCGCCGCGTTGGTCAAATTGATGAGTAGGTAATTGGTGGGGTGCGTTAACGGAGTTTGACGCACCAGTTTGCGATCGTTTTTAGGAGTCGAACCGCTCCAGGCGCAGAGAAACAGAGAAGGAAATAATTAATATTGATTAATGTGTATCTTGATTCCAATTCCCATGCAAAATGTATTTCCCGGAGAGGTATTCGCTAACACTGCTGATTTTGATCCTGGTATTCGCCAACTTTTACCGCGATACGATGAGATGTTGGAGGTAATTACCCGTTGTCTACCTTCCACAAGTCGGCAGATTTTAGAATTAGGTTGTGGTACAGGCGAACTTAGTCTCAAAATACTCAAGCGCTGTCCAAATGCCCAAGTAATTGCCCTAGATTACTCACCTCGAATGCTACAATTTGCCCAAGATAAAATCACAGCATCGGGATATCAACAGCAGTGGATTGGTATACAAGCAGACTTTGGCGAATGGGCAAATAATCCAGAGAAGTTCGATTTCGGTATTGATAGCGAATTTGATGCTTGTGTCTCATCCTTGGCAATTCACCATCTTCATGATGAGATAAAATTGAAGTTATTTGAACGAATTGCTGCTAGCCTTACTCAAGACGGCTGTTTTTGGAATGCAGACCCCACTTTACCAGAATCACCAGCCCTAGCAGAAGTTTACAAGACGGCACGAGAGGAATGGGCAATTCAAGAAGGAATTAGTTTGACAGACATTCGTGGTAAACGTGGCATCAGCAGCACCCAAGGTTACTCCAGTCAAGACCAGCTAGCTACTTTAGATGCCCATTTACAGATGTTAACCAAAGCTGGATTTAAGACAGTAGCAGTACCTTGGAAATATTATGGTCTGGCGGTGTTTGGCGGCTGGCTGTGAAAAATAGAGGTTTTGGGTACTATCACTCCTCTACAGACTTATCCGAAAATACAGAATAGAAGATTTTCTTCAGAAAAGAAAACAGAGACACGCAATTTGGATTCGTTTTTCTGTTCCTTTCTCCAGTGGAGTTAAAGCCACCGTAAGAATCACTTAGTTTCAAAAGGAGAATATCTTGGATGGCTCGAAATAAAAAGAAATCAACCCGGTTCAAGTATGACCATCCACTTGACTCTAGATGCCCGATTTGTTGTATTGTCCCGCCCCACATACTTAAAAATGTCGTGGTGAATGGTAATCCCCAGCAACGGACTTGGGCTTTTCATACATTAAATATTTCGGCACAATTTCTGGGACGGAGAAACGTCGTAGGTAATGTCTCATTTGCACCTTCTCCGGGTGAAAAGCGCCGCACCATCTACGATGCAAAATATGGCCAGCAACTTCCTGGTACACTAGTGCGGGGTGAGGGAGATCCTCCCAGCAGTGATACAGCAGTTAATGAAGCCTATGATGCTGCTGGTGCTACT
Organism: uncultured Acetobacteraceae bacterium; assembly: GCA_964658545.1. Lineage (GTDB taxonomy): Bacteria > Cyanobacteriota > Cyanobacteriia > Cyanobacteriales > Nostocaceae > Nostoc. The sequence goes on from CAZZZY010000419.1 coordinate 4,497, forward strand.
TATGAATTGTTTTATGAGATATTCGATCGCAATTCTATTGATGACAAAGGACTGCGTTTAGACTCCACTGTGCATTATGGTGTCAAATATGACAATGCCTTTTGGAATGGCGATCAGATGGTTTATGGTGATGGCGATGGAGAACTATTTCAACGCTTCACGAAATCAATTGATGTGATTGGACATGAGCTAACTCATGGTATAACCCAGTATGAAGCGGGTTTAGAGTACTATGGCGAACCAGGGGCACTGAATGAATCGTTTTCTGATGTCTTCGGTTCTCTGGTGAAACAGAAGATCAAAAATCAAACTGCACAACAGGCAGACTGGCTGATTGGGCAAGGTCTTTTAGCGTCCACTGTCAAAGGTATTGCCCTCCGGTCGATGAAAGCACCGGGAACAGCATACAATGATCCAGTATTGGGTAAAGATCCTCAACCTGCCCATATGAAAGATAAATATACTGGTACTGATGATAACGGCGGGGTGCATATCAATTCCGGAATTCCTAACTATGCCTTTTATCTAACGGCTGTTGAGATTGGTGGCTATGCTTGGGAAAAAGCTGGCAAAATCTGGTATATAACTTTACGCGATCGCTTGAATGCCAAGGCAGATTTTAAAAAAGCTGCCAACGTCACCATTCAAGTTGCTAGCGAACTCTACGGTAATGGTAGTAATGAGCAAAAAGCTGTGCAGACTGCTTGGCAAAAGGTAGGAGTTATCTAGAAGTTAGGAGTTAGGGATAAATAGTCAATACTTTCCACTCCCTCACTCAACACTCAGGACTGATAAATCTGTTGTTTGTTGTTGCTAAAGTGGGAGGTGAGAACTATCACCTCCCAGTCTTTGTATTTATCCCAACTAAATAACACAACAAAGAGCAAAAAAATGCGAGTATCATTTGAACGCACGGGCGGCTTTGCCGGGATCAACAAGAAGACAATCGTTGATACAGACACTCTCCCGTCACATGAAGCTGCTACACTTCCCCGACTAGTGGAAGTTGCAGATTTATTTAGGCTACCTGAACTAATTACTTCGCCAAATCCCCAGAGCGATCGCTTTCAGTATAAGTTAACAGTGGAAGATAATGGTAAGCACCATACGGTGACTGTCAGTGAGTCAGCATTGCCAGGAACCTTAAGACCCCTGATTGAATGGCTACAAACTATAGCACAAAAAAGCTAAAAGTAAAAATAATTACTCATAACCCTTTCTTTCCGTTCCCAATTTCTTCTCTTACACAAATTTCGTCATCCGTGGAATAATTGGGAGCGATCAACTTCAGCTTTATAGCTCAATACAGTTCAGTTAAGCATTTCTTTGTTCTCTCTGTGTCGCGCCAGTTGCTA
>CAZZZY010000420.1:0-5844 GCA_964658545.1 uncultured Acetobacteraceae bacterium
AGATGAGGAGCAGGAGAAGAATAACAATGCCCAATTCCCAATCTATGTAAATTTTCCTACCGAACCTCAAGAATTATTGCTGGGATTTCTGAACAGTACGATAGATGCCCAAGTGCGAGAAATGGTAGGTTCTCAACCTCCAATTGAAGCTAAAGCGATCGCATCTTTACCAACTGCGGTGCGACAATGGTTGCAAGCTTTAACCAGTGCATCTCATCCAGTCAATGCAGATGGCATTGAAGTGGAACGACTGGAAGCGGCACTGAAGGCTTGGACGATGCCGCTACAATACCAATTAACTCTTAAAACTCTATTTCGTACCTGTTTTCAACTACGTTCTCCAGAGTCTGGCGAAACAGATTGGACATTGGCATATTTCCTGCAAGCGGCTGATGATCCTGAGTTTGTAGTGGATGCGGCAAATATTTGGAACAATCCAGTTGAACGATTGGTTTATGAAAATCGGACAATTGAGCAACCACAGGAAACATTTTTGCGAGGTTTGGGGCTAGCTTCCCGATTATATCCAGCGATCGCACCCAGTTTGGAAACCGAATATCCCCAATCTTGTCGTCTCACCCCCATCCAAGCTTATGAGTTTATCAAAGCTGTAGCTTGGAGATTGGAAGACAGTGGTTTGGGAGTAATTTTGCCTCCCAGTTTAGCGAATCGTGAAGGATGGGCGAACCGTTTGGGTTTGAAAATTACTGCTGAAACCCCAAAGAAAAAACAGGGACGTTTAGGGTTGCAAAGTCTGCTGAATTTCCAATGGCAATTGGCAATTGGTGGACAGACTATTTCCAAAGCTGAGTTTGATAGACTTGTAGCTTTAAATAGTCCGCTAGTGGAAATTAATGGCGAATGGGTAGAATTGCGCCCCCAAGATATCAAAACAGCCCAAACCTTTTTTACCACTCGCAAAGACCAAATGGCCCTTTCCTTGGAAGATGCCTTGCGTTTCAGTACAGGAGATACTCAGGTAATTGAAAAATTACCAGTGGTCAGCTTTGAAGCATCTGGGGCATTACAAGAGTTGATTGGGGCGTTAAGCAATAATCAAGCGATCGCACCTTTACCCACACCAACAGGCTTTAAAGGACAGTTGCGACCATATCAAGAACGTGGTGCTGCTTGGCTATCATTCTTAGAACGTTGGGGTTTAGGCGCGTGTCTCGCCGACGATATGGGATTGGGTAAATGCGTAGCAAATAATACTCTAATAGATGTAAATGGACTGTTACGCACAGCCGAGACAATCTGGACAACTCACGCTGGAGAAACAGAGTTTGACGGCGAGGGATTTTGGGCTAACCCCACAGAGCAATTATTAGTTAATTCCATAGATGAAGAAACTGGCAAAATTGTCCAAACTAATGTTAAACGGTTGTATCGCCAGCAAGTCCGCGAGAAATTACGAAAAATCACTCTAGAAGACGGTAATAGTATCACTATCACCCATCGTCACAAGCTACTAACAAATAAAGGTTGGACAAATAACTTACAGGTGGGTGATTACGTTTGTGTACCAGGTAAAACACTTTGGAATGGACAATCACAAGACCCTGATTTAGTCAAGTTTCTCGCTTGGCAGATTGCCGAAGGGCATGAACTACCCGATGTGGGAAGAGTCACAATATCTCAAAAAGATACCAGAGTATTAGAGGATTTACTCCAGACTTGCCAACGCATTCAAAAGCGCTATAACCTCAAAATTAACAGCCCTAATATCTCTACCTTCCCTAACAGAGTTGCTTCTCTTCGAGTTAATAGCCAAGCCTATCGACGATTTTTAGAAGCTAAAGGTTATGTTTGGGGGAAACTCTCAGCAGAAAAATCTATTCCGCCCTTCATTATGCAGGCGGACTTGGATAGTGTGCGGCTCTTTTTACAAAACTATTTTGATGCTGAATCTGCTGTTGTTTTGAGCATGGAAAGTATTGAGATTTCTACAGTTTCAGCTTTACTAATTCAGCAACTTGCTACTCTGCTGCGTCGTTTCGGTATTTGGTTGCGAATGTCGCCTAAGCTGAAGTGTGCAACTAATGGAACTCGTACTTTACGTACTTACCATATCGGTGTAATTGGTGGAAATTCTGCCCGGAGATTTTTGCAGGAAATTGGGTTTAATAACTCAGAAAAACAGAGAAAATTAGAACAAATTTGTCAATTAGTCAGCAACACTAATATTGAAGGAATTCCTGCTTCTGATATTGTTGCCCAAACAGTCAGAGCAACTGGACTACCGTTGCGGCATTTTGGGATGCACAACACAGTTTATATTAATGGCTCACAGCAATTTTCTCAAGATAGTTTACAGCGCGTAATAGCTGGGATGAGCCAAATTATTAGTGGAGAAACCCAAGATCAGTATCAGCTACTAAAATCTTCCAAGTGGACAACTCAAACTTTGTCAGCTTATAGCAAACTAGATGTAGAAAAATTGAGCTTAACCAGACAGTCTTTGCAATGTCTTCTCGATCGAGAAGTCTTTTATTGCCGGATTGAGGCTATTGAAGATGTGGAGTATGAAGGGTGGGTTTATGACTTTGAAGTTAGCAAACATCATAATTTCGTTGCTAACAATATTATTTGCCATAATACTGTCCAATTCATTGCCTTTCTCCTGCACTTAAAAGAACAAGATGCACTCGAAAATCCAACATTGCTAGTTTGTCCAACTTCTGTTTTAGGCAACTGGGAAAGAGAAGTAAATAAATTTGCACCAAGCCTGAAAATTTTGCAATATCACGGTGACAAACGCCCAAAAGGTAAAGCGTTTTTAGAAGCAGTAAAAAAACACGATTTAATTGTCACCAGTTACTCACTTCTCCATCGAGATATCAAGTCATTAGAAAGCGTCTCTTGGCAGATAATTGTTTTAGATGAAGCCCAAAATGTGAAAAATTCAGAGGCGAAGCAGTCAAAAGCAGTACGGCAATTACAAGCTGCGTTTCGTATTGCATTGACGGGAACACCAGTCGAAAATAGATTGCAAGAACTCTGGTCTATTTTGGATTTCCTTAATCCAGGATATTTAGGCAATAAGCAATTTTTCCAGAGGCGGTTTGCCATGCCAATTGAAAAGTATGGGGATACAGCTTCTTTGAGTCAGTTGCGTTCATTAGTTCAGCCATTTATCCTGCGACGATTGAAAAGCGATCGCGACATCATTCAAGACTTGCCAGATAAGCAAGAAATGACTGTATTTTGCGGTCTAACTAGCGACCAAGCCACACTTTATCAACAAGTTGTAGAAACGTCTTTAGCAGAGATAGAATCTACTGAAGGATTACAACGTCGGGGGATGATTTTGGCTTTATTAATCAAACTCAAACAAATCTGCAATCATCCAGCCCAATATTTAAAACAAGCGACATTAGAGCAACATCATTCAGCTAAACTACTGAGGCTAGAAGAAATGCTAGAAGAAGTTTTAGCAGAAGGCGATCGCGCTTTAATCTTTACACAATTTGCTGAGTGGGGTAAGTTACTTAAACCCTATTTAGAAAAACAGCTTGGGCGAGAAATATTCTTTTTATATGGTAGCACCAGTAAAAAACAACGAGAGGAAATGATCGACCGTTTCCAACACGACCCCCAAGGGCCACCGATTATGATTCTTTCTCTAAAAGCAGGTGGAGTCGGACTAAATTTAACACGAGCAAATCATGTATTCCACTTTGATAGATGGTGGAATCCAGCCGTAGAAAATCAAGCTACAGATAGAGTATTTCGCATTGGTCAAACCCGGAATGTGCAAGTCCATAAATTTGTTTGCACAGGTACTTTAGAAGAAAAAATTCATGACATGATTGAAAGTAAAAAACAATTGGCTGAACAAGTTGTGGGTGCTGGTGAAGAGTGGTTAACTGAATTGGATACAGACCAACTCCGCAACTTACTAATACTTGACCGCAGTGCAGTCATTGACGATGATGCAGAATAAATTTGTAGTAAGGACTTTAGTCCTTGATTTGAGCATAAATAGATCATTACGAACCCGTCCAACAAAGTTTTTGAATTGATTTATGACTAATTACACATTACAAGCAAGCCGAGAATGGTGGTCACAACAATGGCTAGATTTGCTAGATTCCTATCGCTTTAAAAAGCGGTTAGAACGTGCAAGAAATTATGCTCGTCAAGGAAATGTTCTGAGCATCGAATTTAAAGGTGCAAAAGTATTAGCTAGGGTGCAAGGTAGTGAAGTAGAACCTTATAAAGTTTCCCTTTCCCTTGAACCTTTTAGCGATGAACAGTGGGGTTATGTAATTGAAACCATGTCCCAAAGGGCAATTTTTGCTGCCAAGCTCTTAGCAGGAGAAATGCCACAAAATATAGAAGAAGTGTTTACAGCTAATGGTCTTTCGATATTTCCATTTACCCTTGCAGATGTCCAGAGTAAATGCTCTTGTCCTGATAAAGCAAATCCCTGTAAACACATTGGTGCTATATACTATCAGTTAGGCGATCGCTTCAGTGAAGACCCCTTTGTACTATTTCAATTGCGCGGACGCACCAAAGAGCAAATTATCAGCGATTTACGTCAGTTAGGTAGTGCCAAGATTAAACCCAACACCATAGAAACGCCCGATAGTCAACAGTCAATTCCTAATAACAAATACTCGGTAAAAATTGACTCTTTCTGGCAATACAATGAGCCACTAGAGTCATCATTGGTAGTGATTGCGCCGTCCACTAGCGAGATGGTATTAGATGTATTAGGAGCAATCCCCTTAGCGAAGGAAGAGGAAAATGCAGTAAATTCAACTTCAAGCGAAGTGGTAATGAAGTATTTGAATACAGTTTACAGAGATGTGAGCCAGAAGGCTTTTTTAGCAGCAATGAATGTGGGAGGAAGTTGATAATAATTCGTAATTCGCAATGGGCTACGCTAACGTAATTCGTAAATTATGTTAACTGTGTAGTTCACCCTTCCCGCCTTTTCTCACCCATTCCCGAACCGCCTGACGAATTGCTCGTCTGCCATTTGCCCGATTTTGCTCAATCAGTTTCGGCAGATATCGAATTGCTAAAGTAGGAAATACTAAACTGTTCTCTGACTCGATATATTCCCCATCTTGTAGTTGGTAAATTTTGAGTTCACCGGAGTCATAACACCAGAGTTCTGGTACTCCCAGAAGGGCATAAATGGGAAAACGATTTAGAGATTTATTGGTAATATCAATTTCCAGTGCTAAATCAGGCGGTGGGTCTTGTTTCAAGTCCAAATCCAATCTACCCCGAACCGTAGCTTCATTCTGGAAATAGAAGCAGTTATCTGACTCTACCCCTGCCATTCGGCTTTCTCGCTTCCAGGTAGTCGAACCATAACTTTCATAGTCTATAGCCAACTCTTCAGCGATATCTTGAACTGCAATACTAATTACTTCTTTGTAATGTTCGTGTTCAGGTAAAGGTGTCATAATTTCTAAAGTAGTGCGATCGTAAGCTAACCGTGCTGCTCGATGCTCTCCCAAGTCTTTTAGAAGATTTTCAAACTGTTGCCAGCTAATGTCGTAAAGCATTACTCGGTCTGCTCGATTCTTGGCGACTGTCATTGTTAGGACCTCCAGAATGTTTTATTGTCCAAATTCAAGCCTAGCCTGTTCTACCAAATCGGCTGTCACAATCTCTTGGTTGGCTTCATGAGCCAGTTGTTCAATTCTGGCTCTAGCTTGAGCGCAAACAAAAAAGGGAATATTTTGTAACTTTTCTTTAGCTTCAGATGTCCATCGCAAAGCACCAATAAAATTAGAGTCGCTTATATAGCGCCTCTCATTCAGATGAAATACACTTTGACCTCACTTCCATTCCTCTCTCCTAAAAGGAGAGAGGCTTTGA
>CAZZZY010000421.1:0-5843 GCA_964658545.1 uncultured Acetobacteraceae bacterium
CTTTTGCCTTTTTACTTTTGCCTTGTTGTACTAGGATATTTCATCATTAAATGATACTGTACTGATTATGATCAACTAGATAAAATTTTTCCGCTTTTATTTATGAAACGATTTGTTGCGATTGCTGCGAGTATATTTGTTTGCTTTTGTTTTGCTCATTTAGTTCAAATATCTCAGGCTGATTCCCAAAACTTTGAGCAAGATAATTGTACTTCCAGATTATTAACAACAGGAGAGGGTTGTTTTGTCTATGAAGTTAAAGATGCCGATTTGTCTATTCCTGTGTACTATTATCTGCCAAATAACTTGAATTCAAATACTAAAATAGTATTTGCTATGCATGGAGAACAACGGAATGCTAAAGATTATAGAAATGATTGGAGAAAAATCTATAGTTCCAATAGCGATAGCCAGCCAAACTTTATCTTACTTGCCCCTCAATTTTCACAAAAGGACTTTCCCGGATATGCTAGTTATAACCTGGGGAATATGTTTACAAAATCTCTTAAGCGACTAAAACCTCAAGAGCAATGGGCATTTTCAGACATTGAAGATATTTTTGATTTTGTGAATAAAAGTGAAAAACTTCAGTTAAGTACTTACTATATATACGGTCATTCTGCTGGAGCGCAATTTGTACATCGGATGGTTATTTTTATGCCTCATGCACGGATCAGAAAAGCTGTTGCTGCGGAAGCTGGTTCCTATACTGTACCTGATAAATACATGGAGTATCCTTGTGGCTTGAGAAAACAAACTGGAGAGCAACTGCCACCTGTGGAATTAAAAACGGCGTTCAGTACACCAATGACTATAATTTTGGGTACGAAAGACGATAAACCTCTCTCATCTGAACATGATACTTATAGTTGTGATGCCCAACAAGGTTCTAATCGTTTGAATCGTGGGGAATATTTTTACACTCAAGTAAAAAGAATCGCTAATTCCAGAAATGAGAATTTGTCATGGACTCTTAAAGAAGTTACTGCTGCTCACATTGTTCCACATACAAACCCTCCGATTGAAGATCCGATGCTGGTATCTTGTGCAGCTCTAGAATTTTTTCCCAATTTAAAAGGTATTAACTGCAATTGATATTTATGACTTCTTTATATTAAACAAGAAGGGGAAAAGGCGATCCTAAATAAACCTATGCCTCATAAGAGTGACTTTCTCGATAAATCAGCAATGTTGCAGTTAATATGGCAAGAAACATCTGGTGACACTCAATCATTACTCAAAGAGAGGATTTAAAATAGTCGAACACCACGATAAAATCTGAGACTTTAACACCACCCCCAAGAACAACCCACTATGACAGCCCTCACCCAAGACTACCAAATCACTTGGGAAAAACTACCCGATGATTACAAACTCCCTGATGATCCAGTGGACAACATTAACCAACCAGCGTTAGCCGCAGCACTCACAGAAAGCCTACAATTAGCCGGAAAAATTTCAGCTAACGCCCTAACAACAACTAATTACGGCATTTGTGCCACTCTAAACAACAAAATGGTTATTAAAGCCCCTGATTGGGCTTTCATTGCCAAAATTAATGCTACTAGAGAAGAAGTAACACGCAGTTACACACCTCAATTACAGGGTGACATTCCCCTAATTGTGATGGAATTTATTTCCGATACACAGGAAACAGAGTATTCCGTCAAAGCGACATATCCCCCAGGAAAATGGTTTTTCTACGAGCGCATCTTAAAAGTACCAAACTACATCATCTTTGAACCAGATAGTGGTAATGTCGAGATGTATCGGTTACAAAACACAGAACAGTACATTTTGCAAGAGCCTGATGAAAATCAACGCTACTTGATACCGGAAATGAATCTTTACCTTGGAGTTTGGCAAGGTACTCGTGAAAACCGCACAGGAAAGTGGTTACGGTGGTGGGATGAACAAGGAAACCTTCTACTTTGGGGAACAGAATTAGCTGAACAAGAACGCCAACGCGCCGGACAAGAACACCAACGCGCTGAACGATTAGCAGCACAATTGCGGGCGGCGGGGATTGAACCAGAGGTGTGATGACTTAAATTTTAGGAAAAATTTCTTTTTACTTTTAATAGCTATTAATCTCATACAGAAAAACCATGACACAAATTGAACAAACAGAGGAAAGAAAAAGACTTGTCGAGAACCTCGACAAAACTAAGTCTAAATATTGGAAGCGCTGGGGTCCTTATGTAAGCGATCGCCAATGGGGAACTGTTCGAGAAGACTATAGCGCTGATGGTGAAGCATGGGACTATTTTCCCCATGACCATGCTCGCTCCCGTGCTTATCGTTGGGGAGAAGATGGCATTGCTGGCATTTGCGATAATCATCAACAGTTATGTTTCTCTATAGCCCTTTGGAATGGTGTCGATCCAATTTTGAAAGAAAGGCTTTTTGGCTTAACCGGTGGTAAGACTGATAAAGGCAATCATGGGGAAGATGTTAAAGAATATTACTTCTATCTAGATAATACTCCTACCCATGCATACATGAAATGCCTCTACAAATATCCCCAAGCAGAGTTTCCATATAGTGGCTTAATTTCCGTAAATGGGTCAAATAACAAAACCAATCCAGAATATGAACTACTGGATACAAGGGTATTTGAAGAAAATCGTTATTTTGATGTTGTTGTCGAGTATGCCAAGAATACTCCTGAAGACATTCTGATTAAAATCAGCGTTACCAATCGAGGACCAGAAGAAAAAAAACTGTATCTTTTACCTACTCTTTGGTTTCGCAATACTTGGTCATGGGGATTATTTAATCTCGAACCAACATTTATAGGTGATTTAGATAATAGTAATTTATCCTTAACCTTACAAAAACAGTTTAAGGATAATCAGATAGTTTTATCACCAACTGCAAAAATTGAGGTTCAGGATCGAGGTAATGTATGGCTAATTATCGATGAAGCAAATAATCAGAAATATACATTAAGAAGTGATTATCAAAAAATCACAGTTTACTCAGAAAAACCATCTCTTTATAATGTTCCATCTACTTCCGACTTAAAAATTGTAGAGGTTATGCCCTCTGTTAAATCTTTCGTCAAAAGATGGCTGTATTGTCAACAACCTTCACAAATGCTTTATACGGAAAATGAAACCAATAAAGAGAGATTTGGCTGGGGTTCTAATCCTTCTCCATATGTCAAAGATGGAATCAACAATTATCTTGTTCATAGTCAACACAATGCTGTTAACCCTAATCAGCAAGGAACAAAAGTCTCAGCTAGCTATGAATTGAATATTGCTCCAGGAGAGACGAAAGTAGTTTACTTGCGACTCAGTGATGAGCAAAACTTAGCTACACCTTTTAGTTCAGACTTTGAAACCATCTTTCAACAACGCAAACGTGAAGCGGACGAATTTTATCAAGCCATCAATCCCCATAACATACCTGATGATATGCGAGACATACAACGTCAAGCATTTGCGGGAATGCTATGGACTAAACAATTTTATCACTATATAGTCCATGATTGGTTAAATGGAGATCCAGCGAGTCCTCAGCCACCAGAAAAACGTCAAAATGGTAGAAATTGGGAGTGGACTCATCTGTTTAACGAGGATATTATCTCTATGCCCGATAAGTGGGAATATCCTTGGTTTGCTGCTTGGGATTTGGCATTCCATACTATTACCCTTGCTTTGATTGACCCAGATATTGCTAAAGACCAAATGCGCCTTTTGACAAGGGAATGGTATATGCATCCTAATGGTCAGATACCAGCATATGAGTGGGCATTTGGGGATGTAAACCCACCTGTTCATGTTTGGGCTACCTGGCGGATATATAAAATTGAGGAAAAAATGTATGGTCAAGGTGATGTCAATTTTCTAGAAGAAGTTTTTCAAAAATTAAATCTTTACTTTACTTGGTGGATTAATCGTAAAGATGCTGATGGAAAAAATATCTTTTCGGGAGGCTTTTTAGGTTTAGATAATGTTGGTCCAATTGATAGAAGTAATCTGTATGATGGCGAAAATTTAGAGCAATCAGATGGTACTGCCTGGATGGCAATGTATTGTCTAAAGATGCTAAAAATCGCTTCAGAACTAGCAGTAAAAACAGAAAAGCCAGTTTATGAAACAATGGCATCAAAGTTTTTTCAACATTTCTTGCTGATAGCTGAAGCGATGAATAAAATTGGTGGTTCAACTATCAATATTTGGGATCAAGACCAAGGCTTTTATCGAGATATTTTAAGTGTTAAAGGTCAAAATCAAAATATCCCAATAAATGTCCGCTCAATGGTAGGTTTAATTCCACTGTTTGCTGTCGAAATTCTTGATCAAGAAACAGTAAATAAATATCTATCTAATGACTTTAAAAAGCGGTTTGACTGGTTTCTGAAAAATCGTCCTGACTTGACACAGCATGAAAATATTTCTATTATTCTTAATAATGGAGGTGCTTTTCTCTCACTTGTTAGTCCAAATGAAACACTCAAACCAATTCTCAGCAAAATGCTAGATGAAAGTGAGTTTTTGAGTCCCTGTGGTATTCGTTCGCTGTCAAAGTACCATCTCCAAAATCCTTTTGTTCTTCAAGTAAATGGAGAAGAACGTGGAAGTATCAATTATGAGCCAGCAGAATCTACAACTGATTTGTTTGGAGGTAATTCTAATTGGCGCGGCCCAATTTGGTTTCCAGTGAATTTTTTGATTATTGAGTCACTTCAGACGTTTAATTACTTTTTGGGCAATGACTTCACAGTTAAATACCCAACAGTAGATGGTACTGATAAGAGTCTCTGGGATATTGCTACTGATATATCCTTGAGATTAATCAAAATCTTTCTCAAAGATCAGGATGGTAATCGCCCTGTTTATGGAGGAAGAACAACATTATTTGGTGCTACTAATAAACTTCAATCCGAATCAGATTGGCAGAATAATATTCTGTTCTATGAGTATTTTCATGGTGATAACGGTGCCGGTATTGGAGCTAGCCATCAAACAGGTTGGACAGGTGTAGTTGCTAAACTCATACAACAGTATGGAGAATATACAGCTCAAGGTAAGGCTCCTGATACTCTCTAAATTTCATCTCAATACTAAGAGTATTGAATAATCAAATATATGACTACCTCTTTTAACTATATCCCTCAATCTGACCCGCCACTTCCTCCTTGGGAAACCCTCCCAACGATGTATGATTTACCAAGCGATAACCCAGAGGAACCAGGTTTGCCAGACGATTTTCACTTTTTACAGCCCTTACTTTTATACTTAACTTTTCAGCCTACTAACTGGAATCCAGAATTAGTTTACAGTGCTGCTGACCTTAATCTCTACTATGATTTAGAGCATTCTTTGTGGTATAAGCGCCCAGATTGGTTTGGTGTAGTAGGGGTAGGAAAATTCTACAAAGGGCAGGATTTACGGTTAAGTTATGTAACTTGGCAAGAGCCAGCAAACCCCTTCGTGGTTGTTGAGTTATTATCTCCAGGTACGGAAGACGAAGATTTAGGCACAAGAAGAACAAGTGCAACAGATAAACCTCCTAGCAAATGGGAAGTTTATGAACGAATTTTGCGGATTCCCTACTATATTGTTTTTAGTCGCTACACGAATCAACTTCGAGCTTTTCAGTTAGTAGGCGGTCACTATGAACCGATGAATTTGACTGAAGGACGCTTACTAATGCCAGAGATAGATTTAAGTTTAGGCTTATGGGAGGGTTCATTTCAAGATATTGAAAAGTTGTGGTTAAGGTGGTTCACTTTGGCGGGAGAATTAATTCCTGTACCCACGGAAGAAGTTGCTGCTGCTACCGAACGAGCGATGATTGCTGAACAAGAAGCTACAGAAGCTAAACAAGAA
>CAZZZY010000422.1:0-1235 GCA_964658545.1 uncultured Acetobacteraceae bacterium
CCCAATGCCCAATTCCCAATCCTCAGTTCAATATTGATTCTTGTTTTATCCTATTTTCCAGTCCCTAGTCTCTACTCTCTACCCCCCTTTTACTGCAAACCTGCTGAAAAAGCGTAATCCCAGAATGATAAGCTAAACAGTGGCATAAATAATGTGACTTAGGATGAAGTAATAAATGGGTGTTTCTTCAACAACTCCTCATCTCTTACGGGCTGCTCGTGGTGAAGTAGTAGATCGTCCCCCTGTATGGATGATGCGACAAGCGGGACGATATATGAAAGCATATCGAGACTTAAGAGATCAGTATCCTTCGTTTCGCGATCGCTCGGAAATTCCAGATGTAGCAATTGAAGTTTCCTTGCAACCGTGGAGAGCCTTCCAACCAGACGGAGTAATTTTATTTTCTGATATTGTCACCCCCTTACCTGGTTTGGGCATTGACATGGATATTGCGGAAGGTAAAGGGCCCATCATTCACTCGCCCCTCCGCACTCAAGAGCAAATTGATCGTCTGCATCCCTTAGAACCAGAAGCAGCTCTACCATTTATCAAGACAATTTTGCAGGCGTTGCGCTCTGAAGTGGGCGATAAATCAACAGTGTTAGGCTTCGTGGGTGCGCCGTGGACGTTAGCAGCTTATGCGGTGGAAGGAAAAGGTTCTAAAACCTACTCCATCATCAAAAACATGGCATTTTCAGACCCGACGATACTGCATCAACTATTAACTAAATTAGCAGATGCGATCGCCATCTATGCCCGCTACCAAATTGACTCTGGTGCCCAAGTTGTGCAAATGTTCGATTCTTGGGCGGGTCAATTGAGTCCTCAAGATTATGATACCTTTGCTCTCCCCTATCAGCAGCGAGTTTTCCAACAAGTCAAGCAAACCCATCCTGATACACCTTTGATTTTGCTAGTTAGTGGTAGTGCAGGTGTGTTGGAAAGAATGGCACAATCGGGCGCTGATATAGTCAGTGTAGACTGGGCGGTGGATATGGCAGACGCGCGGGCAAGATTGGGCAAACAAGTCAAAGTTCAAGGAAATCTTGATCCAGGTGTTTTATTTGGCTCTAAACAGTTTATCCGCGATCGCATTCTCGATACCGTTCGCAAAGCTGGCAATTGGGGCCATATTCTCAATCTCGGTCATGGTGTCTTACCAGAAACTCCCGAAGAAAATGTCGCTTTCTTCTTTGAAACCGCAAAGGAACTGAATCTTGCAGGAGTTAAGGGTT
>CAZZZY010000422.1:1245-5842 GCA_964658545.1 uncultured Acetobacteraceae bacterium
TTTTACTTAAATCCAAAATCCAAAATTCAAAATCTAAAATTTACAGAGTTATTTTTAACTCTTGATTTGGAACTTTTAGCTTTATTCTTAATTCTTTAGTTTTAACTGCTAACGTTTAATAAATTTTCTATGAGCCAGAAACGGATTTTAGTGACTGGTGCAAGTGGTTGTGTAGGTCATTATTTAACAGAAGCCTTAATTAAGGAAACAGATCACGAACTGTATCTACTAGTTAGGAACCCAAGTAAACTACAAGTTGATACTCATGCCCGTTCAGGTATCAACGTTTTGCAAGGTGATATGCAAAATATTCGCCAGTTTGCCGATTTGCTATCCACAATTGATACGGCAGTACTCACAGCCACAGCTTGGGGTGGTGATGAGACATTTGATATTAATGTCATCAAGACTATAGAGTTGCTGGAATTGCTAGATCCAGAACGTTGCCAGCAGGTGATTTATTTTTCGACAGCTAGCGTTTTGGATCGGTACAATCAACCATTAAAAGAAGCCGGGGAAATTGGCACAGATTATATCCGTTCTAAATATGAGTGCTTAGAGAAAAAAGAAAAATTAGCGATCGCCCCCAAAATTACCACAGTATTTCCGACTTTAGTAGTGGGCGGTGACGCCAATAAACCTTACTCTCACCTCACATCTGGCATTCCAGAAGTTACGAAATATATTAATTTGATTCGCTTTTTGGAAGCAGATGGCAGTTTTCACTTTATCCACGGACGAGACGTTGCCACTGTTGTGCGATATTTAATTGATCATCCTCCCGAAAACGATCAACCACGTCGGCTTGTTTTAGGTCAAGCACCGTTAACTGCTAATGAAGCAGTGAAAGAAGTTTGTGCTTATCTGGGCAAAAAGATTTCCTTTCGCATTCCCATATCTTTAGCATTGGCTAATTTGATTATTGTTCTGTTCCGCATTCAAATGGCCGCTTGGGATCGGTTTTGCATGAACTATCGGCATTTCACCTATGAAAAATTCATCAATCCCGATAGTTTCGGCTTGCCAAATTATTGTGTAACCATGAGTGATGTTTTAAAAATTAGTGGCGTTGAGGCTAGCTCTGACAAACTGCAATAATTATCGTAGCCCCTTCAAGTATTTTTCCCAGACACTTAATAATTACCTGGAAGTATTCAACCTACAGGTTAGTTCTCTTTTGCTTCAATTTGAATAATGTCTTCTAAGCTTGCAGGATAACCATGAGAATGGAGACTGCTAAGAATTTTTTCTAATACCTCCAAGCTTGGGCGACGCGTACCATTTGCTATGGCGTAGACCATTTGAGGGCTTACTCCATCAACCCACTTGCCCAAGACGTAAGAAGTAATTCCAACAGAATCCAAATATTGTTTTAACGTAATCGTAATTTTTATAGTTTTTTTTTCCTGCACTGCTGGATACCTTGACTTTGTACTCTACTTCAGGTAGAGTATTGAATATAAATAAACTAAGTGTTTTAAAGAAATCCCTAATGGAGCAGTTACCATTATCAGAACAAAAACCTTGCCGTGTACAGGGTGGTGAGGCAACGACAGATGTCATTGTATCTTCTTACATTACTGGGAATGCGGAAGTTTTTGCAAACATAATGAAATTACATGTTCCGAAAAATTCTATTGTTGCTGATGTTACCTATGGCAAAGGTGTTTTTTGGCAACAGGTTCCCGTAAATGAGTATCGGATACTGTTTTCAGATATTGATGCGAAAGTACAGATAGACCCCATTCATGAAGTTCAAGTTAAGACACAAATAGACAGTAGGATGCTTCCATTTCAAGATAATTCTCTTGATTGTATGGTATTTGATCCACCTTATATGGAAGGTCTATTTCGCTCCTCAGTTAGACAATTAGCAGGGTCAGGAACACACTCAGCTTTTAGAGATCACTACTCTAATGGTAAAGCCATAGAACATGCAGATGACCAACCAAAGTGGCATGATGCTGTTGTAGATTTGTATCTTAAAACTGGTCTAGAAGCATATAGAGTAATGAAACCTAAAGGTATTTTTATAGTTAAGTGTCAGGACGAAGTAAGTGCTAACAAACAGCGATTAACCCATGTAGAGATTATTACTGCGTATGAATCTTTAGGCTTTTACACAAAAGATTTGTTTGTAGTCATGCGAGCTAACCAACCTGGTGTTAGCAGACTAAAAACTCAAGTACATGCAAGGAAAAATCATTCTTACTTCTTAGTATTTCAGAAAATGAAAACTCGCATTTCTAATGTAGTTACTCTTCGGCAATAAAAGGTAACTTACCTTTTTCTTCAACAATAATAAATTCTTTAGGCTCATTGTTTTGCTCTTCTATTATTTTGTCTAAAAGACTAAATATGTTATCTGTAAATATACCTTTAGGAGGCCATGTAACTTTAACTGTTGTTGCTAACAAATATTGCCGTTGTGCTTCTGTGTATTTTCTCCAGTTAGTTCGAGGTAAATCTTTATTTTTAGCAAAAACAAAATGCCACTTATCCTCGAATGTAAAGCAATTTACTGCTAATATATCAAACTCGCCTACAACAAGATTAGTTGTCTCAAGCTTCGATCCATCTGGCAATGTTACTGTTCTTCGGTCACTGGCATCAACTTGTGATACTCCTTCAAAAGTTCCATCATTTAAAACTTTATTACGAGCAGTTTGAAGAGATTTAGCTTCAATTTTAAACTCATGACCTTTATATGTGATGCGGAGGTCGCCCTTTTTCTTTCGGTCATGATCATCGTCTTTAACCAAGCTTGCTATAGTCCCAGCATTTTGAAGGATATTACGCAGCTTAATTTCAGCTACATAACCAAATACCATTCCGCGTAGGCTACCATTTTCAAGAATAGCTTGACTAAGCTCGTCAACCGTAATATTCCAACGTTCTAAAATGTTATACATACATATAGCTTATAAAAAATGTAACCTTATGTGTATTAAAATAAGCTTTTTAATAAAAAGTCAATAACTCTTTATTTTCGTTAGAGTGGAATAACAATCAAAGTGTGAGGATTGATACTACATGCGAATCCTGTTAGTGTATCCAATATTTCCCAAAACCTTTTGGTCTTATGAAAAAATCTTAGAATTAGTCGATCGCAAGGTTTTATTACCACCTCTGGGTTTAGTAACAGTAGCGGCGATTCTACCCCAAGAATGGGAGTTCAAGCTGGTCGATCGCAACATTCGCCCAGCAACAGAAGCAGAATGGGCATGGGCAGATGTAGTAATCCTCTCTGCGATGATTGTCCAAAAACAAGATTTACTTGACCAAATCCAGGAAGCCAAAAAACGTGGCAAGCTAGTCGCAGTAGGCGGCCCCTACCCCACCTCTGTACCTCACGAAGTTGAAAATGTGGGCGCAGATTTTCTGATTCTGGATGAAGGGGAAATCACTTTGCCCATGTTTATTGAGGCAATTCAACGGGGAGACACATCTGGCACTTTCCGCGCCACAGAAAAACCTGATGTGACAAGTACACCAATACCCCGCTTTGATTTATTAGAATTGGATGCTTATGACATGATGTCGGTGCAGTTTTCGCGCGGGTGTCCCTTCCAGTGCGAATTTTGCGACATTATTGTTCTCTATGGGCGCAAACCGCGTACCAAAACCCCAGCCCAACTGTTAGCAGAGTTAGATTACCTCTATGAATTGGGTTGGCGGCGGGGTGTGTTCATGGTGGATGATAACTTTATTGGCAATAAGCGAAATGTAAAATTATTGCTGAAAGAGTTAAAAGTCTGGATGGCAGAACACAAGTATCCGTTCCGATTTGACACTGAAGCTTCAATTGACTTGGCACAAGACGCAGAAATGTTGGAGTTGATGGTTGAGTCTGGTTTCTCGGCGGTGTTTTTGGGAATCGAAACGCCGGATGAGGATAGTTTGCAAATGACTAAGAAGTTTCAAAATACTCGCAGTTCCCTAACTGAGGCGGTGGAAACCATCATCAAAGCGGGATTGCGCCCAATGGCTGGGTTTATTATCGGCTTTGATGGCGAAAAAGCAGGTGCAGGCGATCGCATTGTCCGCTTTGCTGAACAGGCAGCTATTCCATCTACAACCTTTGCCATGTTGCAAGCGTTACCTAACACCGCGCTTTGGCATCGCCTGAAAAAGGAAGGACGACTACGGGAAACCCAAAGTGCCAACATCAATCAGACAACATTGATGAACTTCCTTCCCACCCGTCCCCTAGAAGAACTTGCTAGAGAATATATTGAGGCATTTTGTACCTTATACGACCCAGTAAATTACTTGGATCGTACCTATCGCTGCTTCTTGATGATGGGTTTGCCCAGTTGGAAAGCGCCAGCGAAAATGCCAGAGTGGGTGGTTGTCAAAGCGCTGCTGATTGTAATTTGGCGACAAGGAATCAAACGGGAAACCCGTTGGAAGTTCTGGCATCATTTGTTTAGCATTCTGAAGCACAATCCTGGAGTTATTGAGCATTACATCTCTGCTTGTGCCCACAACGAGCATTTTCTGGAGTATCGCCAGATTGTGCGCGATCAAATTGAAAGTCAGCTAACTGAGTATTTAGCACAAGGCGCAGAACAGCCTTATGTGCTAGTGAAGGAAA
>CAZZZY010000423.1:0-5840 GCA_964658545.1 uncultured Acetobacteraceae bacterium
CTTCAGTTCCGCAGGCTGAATTTCTGGAACTAATTTTTTCTTGTTTTTTTGCTGAGGGTTGGCATCTTCTTTATCTTGTTTCTCCAGTTCTGGCAATTTAAAAAGAACTCCCGCAAAAAACCAATAATAGACAGCAACCGGATCAACATCCAGAGGATAGTAGTAGGTGTTGTAGCTAATAAACAATATAAACACCCATAAAGCTGCTCCGTAACTGCGGAAATTACGGTTTTTTATAGATCGATAGGTCTTAAAGCCAATAATTGTTAAACTTGTTACCAAACCTAGAAAAGCTAGTACTCCAATAATTCCAACTTCATAAAGTACTTTGGGGTAGTACGTTTCCACCAGCTTAGTTTCACCCATGACGCGGGCAGAGTTAGTTGCTCGACCTAAGCCGCTCCCCAAGGGGCCGTCTACGCTTTTCCAATTCTCTGCAAATTGCTGGACGATAAAATCTTGAGGTGGTGAAGCATCCCAGCGACTGGTAAAACTATCGGTTCTCTCTTGGACGACGGTAGGATTAGTCACTATCGCAATTCCTACAACTAGGGCGAGTCCTATCCCTATGGGGATAAATCGTTTAAGGTTGCCAAGTTGCCCGGTGAGCAATAGCAAAATCCCGAAGCAGGTTGGTACTAAGGCTAAGGCGATTCTTTGTCCAGAAATTACAGCATTGATAAAGACTGTCACTAAAGAACCTAAACCAACCAGCCGCCATATCGGGGAGGGGTCAGTGAAGCCGGTGGCAAAGGTAAAAAAGGTGCTGGCAATTAAGAACCATGCCCACTGCCAAGGGGCTACAAATGTCCCTGGTAGGCGAATAACCCCTTCGTCGGGACTATATACTAGCGCTCCACCAAAATAACACCGAGCTTCCAGTGTGGCTCTAAATAAGGCATCTCCTTCAAGACCTCTAGTTCCTTGGCATACACCAGTTAGTAGTAACAGGTATTGGATAAATCCCAGCACACAACAAATCAGTGTGAGGACAATCTGGATGCGCGATAAAAAGAGAAAATCCTGCTTATCGCGAATTAGATAGTAGGCACAACCAATCAAGGGGACATAGCCTAAAAATACTTTCAGTCCCAGAATTCCCATGCCTAATGGTATTTCTTGGGGTGCTTGTTCTAGTAGTCCCACACTATGCGGGTTAAACTGCTGTCCACCATTGACAAACAACAGTGTTAGCATACTGCAACCCAAGACAATATAGAGTGGCGTTTTAATACCTTGGGGAATAATTAAGGGCAGTCCCTGTTTACGGCAAGTCTGCCAAAGTCCAATTAGCGCTGGAACATAAAAGGCATCTTTAGCTAATTGGAGTATGGGACTATTGCCCAAGTAGTAGGTGATAGTACCTCCAACAGGTACGTAAATGATGAAAGCATATAGTGCTTGGCGCGGGTATTTGTAGGAAAGGGACATGATGATTACCCCCAAGACACCAGGGACTGCTGCTTTAATTCCACCTACGAAAAAAAGCACCACCCCAAAGAAGACACCGCCCAAAGTGGCGGTGGTGAGTAAGCTAGTGAGTTCTTTACGTGCTTGGGCTGCTTTGCGCTTTTGGGCTAACTGTTCTTTGAGGCTAAGGGTCGAAGTTTCCTTTTTAGCCTGATTTTTCGACTTTTTAGATGGCTGGGATTTTGATTTTTTTTTCGGCATAAGTGGCGCTATAGCCTATCAGCATCGGGGAAATACATTATACTTGACAAATCTCTTGGTATTGCTGTAGGTTGTACAGTCCGAATTCATCCCTAATTGATTGATTTAAGGATTTGCGATTAAAAATGCTAAATCTCAATCTTTTTGAATTATCAAAAAGGTTTTCTCCTGTGTCCAATATATAAATTGCACCTGGAAATGGTAATGATTTAATAGTTTTTGCTTTATTCTCTAAAATATCTCTAACTTTGCCATGATCTATATAATATCTATAGTATCCGTAGCCACGATTATATTCTGCGGTTTCGGGCAAATAATTTAAATCGTATCGAATAATATTACAACTACCGCACATTTTATAAAAATTTCTTCTTTTAATATATATATATTCACTATCTTCCTGGTATTTATAACCTTTATTGATAACCCATCCATCAGAGTCAGGATGTTGTTGAATAAATTGGGCTAATTTTTTGCTGACACAATCATCAGCATCAACTGCCATAGTGTGAGTAGGAGAAAATTGTCGAGCATACATCAATCCTTTCAATATTTTCCGCCCTTTATCTGTATCTCCTTTAGCTACAGGGTCAGTCTCGCTGGGAGGGGAAAAATCAACTGTGATATATGTGATATGAGAATGGGTAAATTCTATTTTTGGCTTTTCGTGACAAACAACAATAACATGGAAGTTAAGTGAGGTTTGATTGCAAACTGATTTAATGCATCTTTCAAATAATTGTGTAACACGTTCCCAGGAATGGGAAACTTTTGAACTTTTGAGTGGGATTATAAAAACCAGCATTAAATTATCTTAGAATACATAGATAAAAATCTTAATGTGGATAATAGCACATTTCAAGTGGGCGTAGAATGCCCACCCCAAAATAGTTCTGACAATTCAGGTTATTTAAAGTCTCTCTTCCTTAAAGGAAGAGAGAAATAGAAGAGAGGTTTTCCAGATCCCGTGAAAAGTCAGAAAAGAGTTAAGTTAGGAACTTCCCAATTAAAATAGTGAATAGTTTTAAGTTATCAGAAATCATCGGCGGATGGTGGGGGATTTAAACCCGCCACCAACGCCTACCACCAATTGGTGTGGTGTTTCCCCCAAGGATAAACACATCATTCTTTACCGATAACTGATAACTGTTAAAAGGTCAGATATAGGACTCATATTTGATTACAGCACTTCCGGCGGCTATGAGGTACATCCTCAAAGCTGAAAGCTATGATAGGAGAGGGGCGCAAGAGGAAAACTGTATTGCATAATAGCCGGAAGCGCTGTATTGAAATATACGTAGGGTGCGTTAGCCATAGGCTAACGCACCATCATAAGGCTTTGGTGCCGTACTCTCGGTGATAACACAACGCCAGTTGCTACAACGGAGGGAACCTCCGCAACGCACTGGCTCCCCTACACATACTTGGATTTTTTCATAACTCAAATAGGATTGCTATAGTAGCAAACTTAGTCCATCAGATGTTGCTGGACTTTTGCAACTAATTCATTTGTCCAGTGGTTAGCGAGTTCGGCATTGACGGCTTCTACCATGACTCTGATTACTGGTTCTGTACCAGAGGCGCGAACCAAAATTCTACCAGAATCACCCATTGCAGCTTCAGCAAGGGCGATCGCTTGTTGCACTGGTTGACACTCTTGCCATCCCAAACGGCGATCGCGATCTACGACTCGCACGTTCCGTAACAGTTGCGGATATGTCTGGAAGCTTTGATCCACTAATTCTGCTAGAGAAACACCCGCTTCTTTTACCAAAGCTGCTATATGCAAGGCTGTTAATAAGCCATCTCCGGTGACGGCATAATGACGGCAAAGAATATGACCTGATTGTTCGCCGCCTAACATTCCCCCAGTCCGCAACATTTCGGCTTGCACATATTGATCGCCAACTGCGGTACGAATTAAGTTACCACCCTGTTGTTGCCAAGCTTTTTCAAAGCCTAAGTTAGCCATAACTGTAGATACAATCAGATTATCTGGCAGTTGTTGATTTTGTTGTAAATGCCGTCCCCACAGGTAGAGAATGTAATCGCCGTTAACTTGCCTTCCAGTATTGTCTACTGCTAGGACACGATCAGCATCGCCATCAAAGGCAAAGCCGATGTCGGCGTTGTGTTCTTGTACTGTGGCTGCAAGAATATCTAGATGAGTAGAACCGCAGTTGACATTAATGCGATCGCCATCTGCTTCGTTATGCAAGCAGATTACCTCTGCCCCCATTTCTGTAAATACTGATGGTGCTAATCCGACTGCTGCGCCCCACGCCAAGTCCAAAACAATCTTCATTCCCTCAACATTTAGCGCACTATTTAAGGGTTTTTTCAATGCCTCGCCATAATGCCCGACTAATTCAAAACGTGAGTAATGCCGTCCGCAATTATTGACTCTAGCAATAGGTGATATTTTCCCACGCAGTCCCGCTTCAATTTCTGCCTGCAATATTTGCGGTAACTTCCCACCATCAGCAGCAAAAACTTTAATACCATTGTCCTCCGGGGGATTGTGGCTGGCAGAAATCATGACTCCGCCGATGGCATCACTGATGCTGGTGAGATAGGCAATGCAAGGAGTGGGACATAATCCCAAATACCAAACTTCTAACCCTGCGGCTGTTAACCCTGCACTCAAAGCCATTGCTAGCATATCGCTGGAGTTTCTAGAGTCCTGTCCGAGAATGACTGGTCCTAGTTGACTAGCATGGTTACGTAAAACAATTCCTATCCAAAAACCAACTTGCAATGCTAGGGGCGCACTTAGTAATTCTCCCACTCGTCCGCGAATCCCATCTGTGCCAAATAAGGGATTTGCTGGTAATGGGATTAAACTCAGTGCAAAACTACTCTCAATCCCTTTGCCCAATCCTTCAACTTCCGAAGCAGAACCCCCAGGAATGCCTGGTGTCCGAGTTATAGATGAAACCATATATTTAAACACTCCACACAATCAAACTGAAAAATAGCACTTAAGACTTTATTCAGCAATTTCTATATGCTTTTTATGTTTATAAATTAATTCTAGATCACATTTAGACTTACGTGATAATACGCATCTCAGTCTCTTAGATTGTAAATTTTTCATGAAGTCGGTATTATTTTTAACATTATCAGTAAAGTTTCCACATTTTAGCTAATTATTCCTTTTATGTCCTCAACTTAGTCTTGATTTTTATCGAAACAGAATTTATAACACCGGAATGTAAAGTTCTATTTCCATAGCCTTGTTGCTGTGTAAAAAACTACAGAATCATCGCAGCTTAAAAAATTTTAATATAAATTCTCATCAAATAGTTTTAAGGTAACGTTTTAATGGCTTTTTTAGCCGTTAGTGAATCAAAACTCCGGCAGTTAACTTTTTAAAGTTGAGAAATTTAGCATGAGCAGCAATTTAGCAACCAAATTACGTGTAGGCACTAAGAAAGCCCACACAATGGCAGAGAATGTAGGTTTTGTCAAGTGCTTTTTAAGAGGAGTAGTCGAGAAAAATTCTTACCGGAAACTAGTTGCTAACTTCTACTTCGTTTACTCAGCGATGGAAGAGGAAATGGAAAAGCACCGCCAGCATCCAATAGTTTCTAAAATTAACTTTCCCCAACTAAATCGCAAGTATACCCTAGAGAAAGACCTGAGCTATTACTTTGGTGCCAACTGGAGAGAGCAAATCAAACTATCTTCCGCAGGTGAAGCTTATGTAAAGCGCATCCGAGAAATATCTACCACAGAACCGGAACTGTTAATCGCTCATTCATATACTCGTTACTTGGGTGACTTATCCGGGGGACAAATTCTCAAAAACATTGCTGTAACGGCGATGAATTTGTCTGATGGGCAAGGAACAGCTTTTTATGAATTTCCAGAGATTTCTGATGAGAAGGCATTCAAAGCGAAATATCGTCAAGTTTTGGATGAATTGCCCCTTGATGATGCTACAACTGATCGCATTGTTGATGAAGCTAACGCCGCTTTTGGCACAAACATGAAGATGTTCCAGGAATTGGAAGGCAATTTAATTAAGGCGATCGGTGTAATGCTGTACAACAGCCTTACACGCCGTCGTACACGCGGTAGTACTGAACTCGTCACTGCCGAGTAGCTGTGTTGAGATTGCGGAGTATGGTGTGTGGAGTCATGAGTCTAGTACAACAAGGCAAAAG
>CAZZZY010000424.1:0-5803 GCA_964658545.1 uncultured Acetobacteraceae bacterium
CCATTTCTTTGATGACGATTCTGACGTTCGTAGTTCCCATTATCGTTGCGATCGTAGCTGTAGCTATCTAACTCAGCAAGATAAGACGCTGGTGTATTAGCATGAGCTTTTGGAGAAATAGCCAAAGCTGAAGCAGATGCTATCAAGCCTGCGAGCAAAATAGAGGTAAAGCGGTTCATGATGTGAGTCAAAAATTGTTGACAGTAATTTATGCAAGTCCAGTCTGTTTAGGAAGAGCAGATTCCACAAGTCTTTGAATGAATCCTATCAGTGTTGAGTAACTCGAAAAGTTTTTTGGATGGGATGATTGAGAAAAGTTTTGTTATCTGCGATACTTTATTACTTTCCAAATCCCATGAAAAGTTGAAATTAGAATGAGTCTTTGAACTCCGTTAACGAGTCTCAGTCGAATGCTGCCCACCCACAAGATTGAATAATTTATTTGTTGGAAATCCTTGTGTCAGCCTAATTAGCTGAATCAAAAGACCTCTCCCTGGTTCTGACAATTCAGGTGATCTGGAAAACCTCTCTTCTATTTCTCTCTTCCTTTAAGGAGAGAGACTTTGAATTTCCCCCTTCCCGCGTCGGGAAGGGGGTTAGGGGGTTAGGTTTTTCCTGCGTCTGCGGTTAGATTTTAGAAATTCTCGAACTTAGCGATCGCATCCTTCATCTTATCCACCACCTCATCGACAGGGATAACTCTCAATTCCTCAGAGGCGCGGGTACGGATACTCAAGGTGTTGCTTTCCACTTCTTTAGCTCCCACCACAGCCATCACGGGTATTTTTCCTTTCTCTGCATTGCGAATCTGTTTACCCAAGCGATCGCCACTGGTATCAACTTCTGCACGGATGCCCAACGCTCTCATCTTTGCCACCACATCTTTCGCAAAGTCTAGCTGTGTATCACCCACTGGGAGTAATCTAGCTTGCACTGGCGCTAACCACAAAGGGAAATCACCTGCATATTCTTCAATTAAGATCCCAATTAGCCGTTCCAGCGAACCAAAAGGCGCACGGTGAATCATCACTGGACGTTTGCGAACACCATCTTCAGCGACATATTCCAACTCAAAGCGTTCTGGTAAATTGTAATCTACCTGCACAGTTCCTAATTGCCACTCCCGATCTAGAGCATCACTAAAGATAAAGTCAAGTTTGGGGCCATAAAATGCCGCTTCTCCAATCCCTTCAAAATGTTCCATTCCCAAGGTTTCAACTGCACGGCGAATTGCACCTTCAGCTTTGTCCCAAACTTCATCTGAACCGATGTACTTATCACTAGCAGGATCGCGGAAACTGAGTCTCGCTTTAAAGTTCTTCAGTTGCAGACTATTGAACACCGACAAAATCAAATCCACCACACTGAGAAATTCGCTATCTAGCTGTTCTGGGGTAACGAACAAGTGAGAATCATCCACAGTAAAACCGCGCACCCGTGTTAAACCGCCCAATTCCCCTGATTGTTCGTAGCGGTAAACAGTACCAAATTCTGCCAATCGCATCGGTAGTTCCCGATAAGAGCGCAATTCACTTTGATATATTTGGATATGAAAGGGACAGTTCATCGGCTTCATGACAAAGCCCTCTTCTTTGGCAGCGGCTTCCTCGTCATCCGCCATCAAGGGAAACATATCTTCTTTATATTTCTGCCAGTGTCCAGATTTTTTAAATAAATCGACTTTCGCAAGATGGGGAGTTACCACAGGTAAATAACCCCGTTTTAGCTGTTCTTGCTTCAGGAAGTCTTCTAAAATACTCCGCAACAGAGTACCCTTTGGTGTCCATAAAGGTAAACCCGGCCCTACTAGATCAGAAAATATAAATAATCCCAGTTCCTTACCCAGTTTTCGGTGATCTCGCCGTAGCGCTTCTTCTTTGCGTCGCTTATATTCAGTGAGTTGTTCTGGACTTTCCCAAGCGGTGGCGTAGATGCGTTGTAATTGGGCTTTAGTTTCATCCCCACGCCAATAAGCGCCAGCAACACTTTCTAGTTCAATTGCTTTCGGGTTTAATTCACTGATATTTTCCACATGAGGCCCGGCACACAAATCCCACCATTCATTCCCCAGATGGTAAATCGTGATTGGTTCCTCTTTGATATCTGCCAGAATTTCTAGTTTGTAAGGTTCCTTAATTTCCTGAATCCGGCGTGCAGCTTCTTCGCGGCTGACTTCTTCCCGAATTACTGGCAATTTGCGATTGATAATCTTCGCCATCTCTTTTTTGATGGCTTTGAGATCGTTTTCGCTAAATGGTTCTGGATTGTCGAAGTCGTAGTAAAAACCGTTTTCAATCCAAGGGCCGATTGTAACTTGCGCCTTGGGAAACAGCTTTTGTACTGCCATTGCCATGACATGGGAAGCAGTGTGGCGAATCTTTTTTAAGTTCTCCGATTCGCTAGTACGCGGTAAATAGATTTTTTCAACTTGTTCTGACTGTTGTGACTGATTTGATGAATTTGGCGACATTGGCTGCTGAACCGTTGGCGAAGTGATTACAAAAGGTGATTTATCTGAATCTGTAGGCTTATTTAACTATAACGACTTTGGTTTTTGCCAGTTCAGCTTTATCAAGAAAGAATTCAGAATAAATAGGAGTCCGGTAATTACTGAGCTTGTCGAAGCACTGACGGATAGCGCTGGGGTAGCGAGTCTATGAGCGTCTGAATAAACGGGTTTAAGACTTCCACCGAATATGCAGATTTAGCAGATTTAGTGGTGCTTCTAGGTGGTGGGTTTGAATCCCCCACTATTACTGATTTTGACTTCTGAACTCTTTTTCAATCGGGGATGAAACCAATTCGCTTTTTCGCAATTCGCACGCTACCGCGAACGCGCCACTTGCGGACGAAGTTTTGAACCTAACTTTTTTTCATAAACTTTTGATCGGTTAGCTGAGTGACAAATTCAGAATTCCATGCGATCGCTAAATTATCTTATAAATTGCAACTCAGTGCCAGCTACCTCCTAATCCGATATATAGACACCTCTCTAAAGGAACTGTACAAACCCTTCACCAAGACTATATAATAAATTCTGTGTCGTTTGTTACAATTTTTTTATCACTGGAAATTATGAGAGAAATAAGAAAAATGTTAAGAAGCGTAAATAACGTTAATATTAGTAAGAAAGTTGGCAATGTGCTTCTCATTTATGTCAGACTCAAATTTACCAGGGAATGAGTTGCTGAAAACGGTTTTAGAACCCCTGCTGGAAGATTTTCAGCATTGGTTTACGCGATCGCGCCATTTACTCGAAACTGAGCAGCTATCATTTATGAGTGACCAAGAGCAATCTGACTTGCTCTTACGTGTTAAACAAGCCCAAGATGAACTAAGTACTGCAAAGATGCTGTTTACTGCTACTGATAAACAAGTCGGGATTGATATGGCAACGTTAATGCCTTGGCATCAATTAGTAACAGAGTGTTGGAATGTCGGAATGCGCTTTCGTCAAGGGCGTGAAGGCTAAGTAGATGGCAACATCTGTTAAATTTTACTGGACTACTTAGCGATGCCTAACGACAAGACTGCAAATCAGTCGTCAAAGAGATAGTACAAAAATCTTAACAATTTCTTAACATTATTGGGATTAACAAAATAATGTATCCTATGCTACCGTAAGTGAAATGACGGTTGACAAATAGCTCCATATAAATGTAAGCGCATAAAAAGTGCGTCAAATACTCGTCTTAACTGTGAGTCACAGTATCGGCGAAACAAAGCGTTACAAAATAAAGTTTTAAAAATTGCTGTTCTGGAGGAAAATTCAATGTTACACCTGCTTTACATTCTTGCTTTTACAATCCTTGCATTTATGGCTGTTGGCAACCTAATTCGTAACCTGATTATGTTCAGTTTTGATCGAGAGCGAACTTACCCGACAAATTCCTCGCCAATGAATAATCAAGGCAACTATGGTTATTATTCATCGAAAAAACAGTTTGTACCCCATCCAGAGTTATTAGATAGCGCAGGTAACTTAATTAAAGAGCCACTTTTGATAATGCGTTCGATTAACGTTGAAGATGCGCGTCAACATCTCGATGCACTTTACGAAGCATCCCCAGGACGTAAGAGTGAAAATTCAGAAGAAGCGTAAAAGTTAGGAGTTAGGGTGTAAATTATTGTTGTTTTTTACGAGTAAGTACAAGATTAGGATTAAATCTTAATCGAGTAGATAAGGGTTGTTTGACGCAACCCGTGCGGCTCTATGCATGAATCCCACTGCTGAAAGGAGTGGGTGCGTCAAATCTTTAATCCAACTTTAAGCAGAAATTTATGACTATCCTTGAATTTGATGCTATTCGCCTCAGTAGGCTAGTAAGTTAACATTATGTTATCCACTGGGCAAAACTTTGAGTTGCTATGAGCGACAAATAAAGCATTATCTCCATGTCTAGCTTGAAAAAAGCAGATACCGTGAAAAGTCAGCTTAAATATGGCACAAATATTGTATTAAAATAATAATTTTTCTAACCATGCAATAATCTGTAAATTATTCCACTAACAATTGCCGCAGTAGGTAAAGTTAAAATCCATGATAGTACTATCCGATAAAAAACCCGCATACTAGCTTTTTTGCCAATCAACCCTACTCCCAAAATAGAACCAACTGAAACATAAGTGGTAGAAATAGGAAGTCCAAAACGACTAGCTGCAATTACCAAAACTCCAGTTACTATATTTGCGGATAAACCTTGAGTATGATTCATTGAAGAAGTAATTTTTTCACTCATCGTTACTGCAATTTTTTGGGAGTTGAGTAAACCACCAAGTGCCATTGCGATCGCAATCGTGATCATTCCTCCCTGAATTGAAAAATACTCAATAATTAAAATGATTGAGAAAATTTTTGGAGTATCATTGAATCCTCTAATAAAACCGATAATTCCAGCACTGATAAAATGGCAAGTATCAATCATTTTATGACTGACGGATAGGTGAAATTTTGAACTGATATAGCCAGATAAAGTGTAAATTACTGCTCCTAAGAAAATAGCAATGATGGGACTAAGTAATAGAGGCAAAATAAAGGAAGTTCCCAAAACTGCAAAATTAAGTTGGAGTCCAAACGCAACTAATCCAGCACCAACAATAGCACCTGTTAAACAATGAGTTGTGGAAATAGGAAACCCCATGACGGTGGCTATGAGCACAGTTAAACCAGCAGCGATCGCAACTGCTATATGAAACTCTGGTGTATTAGCGATCGCATCAGGCAATAGTCCTTTACCAGAGAAGTTTTTAATTAGTGTACTTGCCAAAAAAGTCGCGGTTACTGCACCAGCTAAAGTTGTAAAAGTTGCCCACAAAATTGCTGTTTGATAACTGCTAGTTCGGCTACCAAAAAGCGTTGCTACCCCTTTAAAGTTATCATTTGCACCGTTGGAATATGCTAAAAAAAGTGTAGCGATAAATAAACTGATTAACAACATTTTGAGGCTTATAAAGAAGAATTCACAATCCAGAACTCAGAGTACAATTAGTGAAAATTTTCATTTCCTGCATTGCCAAAGGAATTTTTAATCCGCTCCATCAATGAGATAACGGGAAAAGTCAGGTTTCTAGATAGGTCATGCAATTTTAGATGATCACAGCTTTGTGCATCCTAGTATTATTAACTCTGAGTTGGACGAGTTTTTGCCGAGATTGCCAAAAATACCAAATCTTCATCCGATAAGAAATTTTGGGGCATCTGTGTTAGTCGAAATTTAACACTGGGGACTGGAGAAGAGGTAGAGGAGCGGAAGAGCAAAAGAAGAATAACAATGCCCCATGCCCAATTCCCAATTCAATCATG
>CAZZZY010000425.1:0-5793 GCA_964658545.1 uncultured Acetobacteraceae bacterium
CAGCATTAACTGAAACAGTATTAGAATTAACGCAACAACTTTCTCAAAATCAGCACCAGCTAGAAGCCGGAAGAACCATATTCGACAACCTGGAAGCAGCGATTGTTTATTTGGAGCAACTGCATAGATCGCAAACAACAGTAGACGCAATTGCTCTTAATAAAACTCCAAATATAACCACAGATGAACCAAAGCTAAAACATAATCTTTCAGCCGAGTTATATAAGTATTACAGCGCCGACTTGCAAAACTTATTAGTGACTGACCGAGATAAAGAAATTGCTATACGGGCGCTATTAGATAATAAACCACCCCAAGATGTTGAAGAAATTATCAAAGCCAGTCCAGCCGGATGGACACAAGATGAAGCCAGAGAATTGGTACTAATCGCTAGTAATCAACTGGCAACTCAAAAGTCAGAACCAGAACAGTCACTTGACCAAAAGCAGCGTCAAGAGTCAGAGTTCTTAGCGATGGCTGTGCCTATTGCTGTTAAATTAATCAACTGGCAATTAAGAGAAAGTGGCTCAAATAGCCTTAGATTCAAACGTGCCACTCTGGAGAAGCAGGGTAGAGAATTGGTATTTACCCATGATGAACGAGGTGAGATTTTTCGAGTGGCAGTCAACCGAAACCAATCAGGTAAGCTTGAGTATTCACCGATTTATATCGGGTCAGTAGAAAGAGAAGATATCCAGCTTTGGCAAGAAGCAGAGCGCGTATTGCGACAAATAATATCAGAAAAACAGGAACAACAAAGAAGACAGAGTAAAGGGATGTCTCTCTAGGTGATGGCGCAACTCTTAACCGCTTCGCTCAAATAGGCGGTGTCTGCCACTGCCACAAATCCACTTGTTGAGCCAACCAATTTGTTGCAGGCAGCGGCAGACACTCCGCTTCGCCGCCTATTTGTTAAGAGTTGCTTGGATTCTGGTAAGTGTACACATAGAATCAAACGAATGGCGGCAATAGAGCATCTTGATTGTAAATTACGTAACAATCGGTTAAAAAGATATTAACCAAGTAGTAATCTACACCATGAAGCTCTCAGGAGAAAGACTGACACAATGTTAGTATCGCCAAACTTTGGGTTCTTAGAAATCCATGACCCGCAACTGGTGCGACTGGGAGCTTTAGCAGAAAGATATTTTACTGATGACCCTAACACCTGCCTGATAAAACTGCGTCAGTTTGGTGAACTCCTAGCGCAACTGATAGCCGCTAATGTGGGGATGTACGACCATGAAGCACGGCAAATCGATTTAATGCGTCGCCTGCGTGATAAAGGAATCCTTAAAGGTAAAGTATTTGACTTGTTTGACCAATTACGTCTAGCTGGCAATGATGCCACACACGCATTTGCAGATGACCAAAGAACTGCCCTCAGCAATTTGAAATATGCACGCCAACTAGGAATTTGGTTTCATCGAGTTAATACCAAAAATCCCGATTTTCATCCTGGCTCTTTTGTCCCACCTCAAAACCCAGCAGTCGAAACCCAAGCACTCAAACAAGAATTAGAACAGTTACGTGCAGAGTTAGAAGCCAGCCGCACAGCCGCAGAACTAGCACAAATTACTGCCCAACAAGAAGCACAGCGCCGCATATCCGCAGAAGAATTAGCCAAAGAAGCCGAGGCGCAAAAACAAGCTGCCCTAAATCATCTTGTAAATATTCAAACCACAGCAGAAAGTCAATCTGCACAAAGAATTCAAGAAACCATCCAGCTTTCCCAACAGGCAGGAGAAAATATTGACTTAGATGAACGCGAAACTCGTCGCCTCATCGATGCCCAACTTCGTGCAGCTAGTTGGGAAGTGGACTCAGAACAACTGACTTATGGTAACGGCATCCGTCCACAAAAAGGGAAGAATTTAGCGATCGCAGAATGGCCCACAGATGATGGACGTGCTGACTATGTTTTATTTGTGGGAATCCAGGTAGTCGCTGTAGTCGAAGCCAAGCGTCAAAGCACTGATGTTTATGCTGCCATTGACCAAGCCAAGCGTTACAGTCGCGGCTACAAAATTAAAGGTAATGAAATATTACCGGGTGGCCCTTGGGGTGAATATCAAGTCCCCTTTGTCTTTGCTACTAACGGACGCGAATTCTTGCGGCAGTTGCAAACCAAAAGCGGTATTTGGTTCTGTGACTTACGCCGTCCTGACAACATCCGCCGTCCCCTCAACACTTGGTACAAGCCTGAAGGTTTTATTGATGCTCTCAACCAAGATATAGATAAAGCACACCAATTACTTGCCCAAGAAGATTTTACATATAATCTGCTACTGCGCGATTACCAAATTAAAGCTATTAAAGCAGTGGAAGCGCGATTGGCAGAAGATGCAAGAGTTCTTTTGTTGGCAATGGCAACGGGAACGGGCAAGACTAAAACCTGTATCGCCCTTGTATATCGTCTGCTGAAAACCAAACGTTTTCGCCGTGTCCTGTTTCTCGTAGATCGCACTGCATTGGGAGAACAAGCCACCAATGTTTTTAAAGAAACGCGGATGGAGAATCTGCAAACTTTCGCTGATATCTTTGGTATTAAAGAACTGGGGGATGCAACACCGGATAGAGATACCAAAGTCCAAATTGATACTGTGCAAGCATTTGTTAAACGTATTCTCTACCCAAGCGATAATACTCCTATTCCCACAGCAGATCAATATGATTGCATTGTTGTGGATGAATGTCACAGAGGATATTTACTAGATAGGGAGTTAAGCGATACAGAGATTACCTTTCGTGACTTTAACGATTACATCTCCAAATATCGCCGCGTCCTCGACCATTTTGATGCTGTAAAAATTGGACTTACTGCCACACCCGCACTGCACACCACCCAAATATTTGGTGAACCTGTTTACACCTACAGTTACAAAGAAGCGGTCATTGATGGCCATCTCATTGACTGCGAACCACCAATTCGCATTACTACTGCCCTCTCAGAAGATGGCATAATGTGGCAAGCTGGGGAAGCAATGGAATATTATGACCCCATCACAGGCAGAATCGATTTAGTCCATGCCCCGGATGAAGTCAGGATTGAGGTAACGCAATTTAATCGCCGAGTTGTTACCGAAGAATTTAATCGGGTAATCTGTGAAGTTTTAGCAGAAAATATTGACCCCTCACTGCCAGGAAAAACCTTAATATTTTGTGTGACTGATAATCACGCTGATATTGTTGTTCATTTATTAAAACAAGCACTGATTGCCCAGTATGGCAGCGTTGAGGATGATGCAGTTCTCAAAATTACTGGCAAGGCAGACCAACCATCACAATTAATCCGCCGCTTTAAAAACGAAGCTAACCCGAAAATTGCAGTCACGGTGGACTTGTTAACCACTGGCATTGATGTACCAGAAATCTGCAACTTAGTTTTTATTCGTCGGGTGAATTCGCGCATCCTTTACGAACAGATGTTGGGACGGGCAACGCGGCGCTGTGACGAGATTAAAAAAGAAGTTTTCTACATTTATGACGCGGTGAATTTATATGCTGCCCTGTCTCCTCTCTCCACGATGAAACCAGTGGCAGTTAATCCCAATATTTCATTTACCCAACTGGTAGAAGAATTAGGAACGGTCAACGATACCACCGCAGCCGCCACAATTGTTGACCAACTCTTAGCCAAACTGCAACGCCAGCAAAGAAAATTAGGGGATAGCAACCGGGAGAATATTGAAGCCGCAGCCGGGATGCCGATACCGGAAATGATAAATCACTTGCGTCAAAGCGACCCCCGACAAGTTCAAGAATGGTTTCGGCAACGGGCAGCGATCGCACAAATGTTAGATGCTAGAGATGGTGGCAGACAACCGCTATTAATTTCCCGCCACGCCGACGAACTGCGACGAGTGGAGAGGGGTTACGGTAATGCCCAAAAACCCGAAGATTATTTAGATAGTTTTGGCGCATATTTACGCGATAACATTAACAAGATTCCGGCTTTAATAGTTGTAACTACCCGTCCCCGCGAGTTGACTAGGACGCAGTTAAAGGAATTGCGGTTAATGCTAGACCTTGCAGGATATTCAGAAAAAACATTGCAGGTAGCATGGCGAGAAATGACTAATGCAGATATTGCTGCCTCAATCATTGGATTTATCCGCCAAGCCACATTGGGCGATGCTTTAGTTCCCTATGAGGGGAGGGTGGACAAGGCAATGAGGAAAATCCTGGCTTCTCAAAACTGGACATCACCCCAGCGCCAATGGTTGGAACGCATTGGTAAGCAGTTGAAGGTAGAAACTATTGTAGATCGGGAAGCGTTAGACCAAGGTGAATTTAAATCTCAAGGTGGTTTTGTTAGATTAAATAAGGCATTTAATGGGCGGTTAGAGGAAATTTTGGTGCAGATTAATGAAGCACTATGGCAGGATGTGGGATGATATTGTATGTCAATAAACCTTCAACTTTGAATTGGGTCATCTGGTGGTGGATGCCGGACAATTTCTCTATCAGCAGCACGAATATTAATGATTCTGGCTCGATTAAATTTCAATGCTGTTACTGTGGCGCGTCCTGTTGCTGTCAAGCCGATAATCGAGAGTGTATCTGTTGACCAAATAAAGTGTTCTTGCCAACTATCAGTGCGCGGATTAAATAAAGGCACTTCAGATAACGACTGGTTATCAAGTGCTTGAATTTTATCGGATTTTTGGCGATTGCAATGAAAACACGCCAAAGCTAAATTATCAATTGAGTTAGCACCATTTTTGGCAATAGGAATCACATGGTCTACAGTGAAGGAAACATACTGCCATTGTTCTGATGCGTGACAATATTCGCACAGAGACTTTGCTCGTTGTCGTACTTGCTCTTGAGTAGCTTCATTAATATAACGATTCGCAGACAAATCTCTAATTCCCTATAATTCGCTGAGGTTTTGAGTAAGCGATGTATTTCGGATCATCCGATTTACCAAACTCAGATAATCGTCTAATTCTTCATATTCATCTAATTCTGTTTCTTCTTCGGAAGTCAGAGCCGATTCTTTTTGTTTAATTAATAAAGCTTCAATTCGTCCCTGGACTAAGCTGGATGCACGAAATATCGGCACTCCTTCTACTAACTCAATGCGGACAGCACCATCTAACGGTAGACTATTGGGCAAGTGTGACAATTTCAGAGGTAAATTGATTGTCATGGTATTTATTTGCCAATATTTGGATTGAAATTTCAAATGGAATTTTTACTGATATCCTTAGCAATTACTATAATTAAACAGCCATTGCTTACTTTATAGTAAATCAGTAAATAACTTTATCTGTTGTCATCCTTCTTGACGCTAATCATCATCACAATCTTAAACTTTGACAACACTACCGAATTGCGTATAATCACAAAGCAGCATTTATATACTGACTATTTATTTAAAACATTGAGCGCAACAACTGATATTGTTCAAAAACTCTGGAATCTCTGCCACGTCTTACGCGACGATGGGATTACTTATCTGGCTTATGTGACAGAGTTAACATACCTGCTGTTCCTCAAGATGGCGCAGGAAACGGGTACAGAAAGCCAAATCCCAGAAGGTTGCCGTTGGGGTGATTTGGTGGTGAAAGATGGCATCGAACAGATGAACTTTTACCGCGCCACTTTATTAGAGTTGGGTTCTAGCAGTTTGCCACGGGTGCAGGCAATTTTCGTTAATGCCCAAACTGCCCTGAAAAAACCGCAAATTCTCAATAAGCTGGTAAAAAGCATTGATGAACTTGACTGGTACTGGGGGTAAGCCGAAATACGTGGCAAATGGGACACGTTGTAAAGTTTTGTAAAGCT
>CAZZZY010000426.1:0-5787 GCA_964658545.1 uncultured Acetobacteraceae bacterium
GATTGCTTAAATTCTATAGAAAATTTTATTGATATACCTAACTATGAAATTATCGTTGTAGATAATGCCTCTAGTGATGCTAGTGTTGAATTAATTACAGAACAATTTCCCGAAGTTAGTCTACTTAAACAAGCTAAAAATAGTGGTTTTGGAACGGGAAATAATGCAGGTGCAAAACTTGCTAGTGGAGAATTCTTATTTTTATTAAATACTGATACCGTACTCAATAGTAACATTCTACCACATTTAATTGAGTTGATGGAAGCAGACCCAAAAGTAGGAATTATTGGGCCGAAATTACTGAATATAGATGGTAGTTTACAAATTTCTGTTTCGCCAGCATTAGGAATAAAAGGTGAATATAAAGCTCGTCAGATGCATCGAGATTATCAAAATATCACTAAGAAAAATTTGATTGAGCAGAAATTCCAGCAACTTCAAGAAGTAGATATTGTTGTAGGGGCAGCTTTTTTTATACGCTCAAGTTTATTTCATCAGTTAGGTGGATTTGATGAAAACTTTTTTATGTATTTTGAAGAATCAGATTTATGTCAAAGAGCGCACTGTCAAGGATATAAAATTATCTACACGCCTCATGTATCTTTGATTCATTTGAAAGGATACTCCATTCAAAAGGCTGCCAATACAATGAGTATAGAATATAGACGTAGCCAAATTTATTATTATCAAAAGCATCGTCCTTGGTGGGAACAAACTTTATTACGTATCTATCTTTTTTTAAAATTCTTTGGCGAATTTGTAACAACAAATAATCCGAGCAGTCTAAAAATTATTATTTTGTTATTTACGGTTAAAAAATCTGCTGTTAAAGTATCTCTATCTAATTAATAATACAATAATTTTCTTATGCCTATTCTAGCAAATTTATCCTTTGCTCCAACTCAACCTACAGGTTGGTTAAGTTATAGTCTTAATTTACTAAAAGAGCTAAAAACCTTAGATATTGACGTATTAAGTCCAATTGAAATTTCTGGTATTAAATGTCATCAGTCGCCGCCAGAGATAACAACAGATTTTGGTATTAAAGGGCATTTAAAGCGTCTGTTATGGACGCAATTTCAATTGCCAAATCTGTATCGGGAGATGAAGTCTACATTACTCTTTTCTCCTATCCCAGAGGCTCCTCTATTTTCTTCCTGTTCTTATGTCGTTACTGTTCATGATTTAATTCCTTTAAGATTTCCACAATGGTTTTCTATAACGCAGCGGCTTTATTGCAGCTATTATATTCATGCTGTAATAAAACAATCAAAGCACGTTATTTGTGATTCCATAGCAACATCTGAAGATTTAAGCGAATTTTTGGGAGTTACTGAAGACAAAATAACTGTGATCCCACTAGCGTATGACAGCAAAAAGTTTCATTTTTTTGATTTATCAACACAAAATTATTTCCTTTATTTAGGAAGGCATAATCCTCACAAAAATCTTGAACGTTTAATTAACGCCTTTGCTGCATTATCTAACTGCAAAGATTATGAACTTTGGTTAGCAGGGCCAAGCGATCGTCGTTATACCCCCGTCTTAAAAGCGCAAGTTGATCAATTAGGTATAACTCATCAGGTGAAGTTCTTAGACTATATTCCCGACAGCGAATTACCAATAATCATCAATCAAGCGATCGCTCTGGTTTTCCCTAGTCTCTGGGAAGGCTTTGGTTTACCTGTCCTAGAAGCAATGGCTTGTGGTACTCCTGTCATTACCTCCAATCTCTCCTCCCTTCCAGAAGTGGCTGGTGATGCGGCGATTCTGATCAATCCCTACAATACAGGAGAAATTACCGAGGCAATGCAGGCGATCGCAACTGATTCGGGGTTGCGATCGCGCCTTTCTAGTCAAGGGATCGCTCACTCTCAACAATTCAGTTGGGAAAAAACAGGAAAGGCAACCAGCGAAGTTTTATCCCACTACTTATAAAAGATAAACTAACACCAGAATTTGGATGTAAGAATTTGGGATTTTGTCAATATTTCAGATTATCTTGACTAATAACTAATCCAAAATCCCTATGAAAGCACTAATTCTCTCTGGTGGTAAAGGTACACGTCTCCGTCCCCTTACCTATAGCGGAGCAAAACAACTCGTACCAGTTGCTAATAAACCAGTTTTATGGTATGGCATTGAAGAAATGGTTGCTGCTGGTATTACTGATATTGGCATCATCATCAGCCCGGAAACTGGAGCAGAAGTCCAATCAAAAACCGGAAATGGAGAATACTTTGGAGCAAACATTACCTATATCGTACAAGACCAGCCACTTGGACTTGCTCATGCCGTCCAAATCGCCCGTCCCTTTTTAGGAGATTCCCCCTTTGTCATGTACTTGGGCGATAACCTGATTCAACTAGGTGAGTTACGTTACTTTCTGCAACAATTTAGCCAACAACAGCCAGATGCTCTAATTCTCTTGCGTTCGGTTGCAAATCCTAGCGCCTTTGGTGTGGCTGAGGTCGATAAAACAGGACGGGTATTACAGTTAATTGAAAAACCGAAAGTTCCTCCTTCAAATCTGGCATTGGTAGGGGTTTATTTCTTTTCTCACCTCATCTATGATGCGATCGCAAATATTCAACCTTCTGCCAGAGGCGAACTCGAAATTACTGATGCCATTCAATACCTCATTAATCAGGAAAAGCAAGTTTTAGCCTACAATCTCAAAGGTTGGTGGTTAGATACTGGTAAGAAAGATGACTTATTAGAAGCTAACCGATTGATTCTCGATACCTATCTGACAGCATCAGTTCTTGGCGAAGTCGATGCCCAAAGTCAGATTATTGGGCGAGTCCAAATTGGTGCAAAATCTAAAGTAATTAACTGCACAATTCGGGGGCCAGTAGTCATTGGTAGCAATTGCCATTTAGAAAACTGCTTTATTGGCCCTTATAGTAGTATTGCTAACAATGCCACACTCGTTGATACTGATTTAGAACACAGTGTGATTTTAGAAAGTGCTAAAATTGTTGGAATTCATCAGCGCATTATTGATAGTGTGATTGGGCAACGGGCACAATTGACTCTTGCACCCCGTCGCCCCAAAGCGTTACGATTTCTAATTGGCGATGACTGTCAAATTGAACTAACGTGATTTACTTGTTAAAAACAGGAAAGGCCACAGTCGAAGTGTTACCTGCTAACTGTAAAATACAAGCATTAAATTACTCTCACAACTAACACTGTGGTGGGTTACTCGAAATAATATTAATGAGCATTGTACGTACCAAAATTCCTGAAGTCATACAACTAGAACCCCAAATATTTACAGACGATCGCGGGTTCTTTTTTGAAGCCTATAACGACCGAAAATTTGCTCAAGAGACTGGTATTGTTGCCAACTTCGTCCAAGATAACCACTCTTGCTCTAAGCAAAACGTCCTACGTGGATTGCACTATCAAATCCAACAACCCCAAGGTAAACTAGTTCGTGCGATTGTCGGCACGATTTTTGACGTAGCCGTAGATATTAGAAAAAGTTCGACAACCTTCGGTAAATGGGTGGGTTCTGAACTCAATGCTGAGAACAAACGCCTACTGTGGATACCACCAGGCTTTGCTCACGGCTTTCTTGTGCTTTCAGAAATAGCAGAAGTTCTCTACAAAACTACAGATTACTACGCACCCCAAGGCGATCGCACAATTCTATGGAACGATCCAGATTTAGCTATAGATTGGCCTCTGAGTGCGCCACCGATTTTATCAGCTAAAGACCAAGCTGGTAAACCTTTGAGAACTGCTGAAGTATTTGATTAACCTTTTGATAAAAATTAAGACATATCCCTTGCTGCTTCTAAAATGAAATTGGACTTCATGGCTGACACACCCTAGCTTATGCAAGACTTTAGACAAGAAATAAATGCCAGAGCTTCTATGGATTTGGAACAGCGAAGGACTTGGTATTGTCCCGTTGCTGATATTTATTACAATGCAAGACCGCACTATCCACATAAACTAATTGATCGGTCTGTGGCTTTAGCCCAACTTGACTCAGATGCATCGATTCTTGAGGTTGGTTGTGGCCCAGGAAATGCGACGGTGGCTTTTGCTCAATTTGGTTTTTCAATGACGTGTATTGAGCCAAACCAGGATTTTTATCATTTGGCACAACACAACTGCGATCGATATCCAAAAGTTACAATTTGCAATACTTCATTTGAGGAGTGGGAACTAGAAGCAAAACAGTTTAATGCCGTTCTATGTGCCAATGCCTTTCATTGGATACCGCCAGAGATTAGATATACCAAGACAGCATCGGCAATGTGCGATAACGGTTTTCTTATTTTGCTATGGAATCTGACCCCAGAACCGAAATACGAAGTTTACCAAGTTCTAGAGGAAGTGTATCAAGCTTATGCGCCCTCCTTTGTTCGATATGAAGGTGCCCAGATTCAAGCGGAGATTTTGAAGGGTTTTGAACAAGAAATTTTAGACTCCAATTGTTTTAAAGAGTTGGTTGTCGAGCAAACTGCGTGTGAAGTCACCTATAGCATTGATGACTACCTAAAGCTTTTGAGTACCTTGCGGAGAGTAGAGCCACAAGCGAAAGAGTTACTATTTGCAGGATTGCGCCAGAAGCTAGAAAAATTTGGAGATAGCGTACAACTCTCGTTTCTTTCTGCTGTTCATGTTGCCCGCAAAGTACCCGTGAGAGGTTAAGAGAATTACACAAATCTAAATATCCAGACTCATGCCAATTAGCTTACATTGCCTAAATACTGGTAAACGATTAACACAGAATGCATTACCAACTGAGTAGCAAATTCAAAGGATATTCTTCGTGGAGAGCCACAGCAGTTAAAACTGCCGTTTGGCTTGACTCCACAGCAATCAAGTCAAGTGGTTTGCAGCCGTTTCAAGGATGTTTCTATGATTGCGTTAGGTTTGAGAAATAATTAGGATGAGTAAATCAATTTTGCTGATTGGTAGCAACGGTCAAGTCGGTAAGGAACTGCAACAAATACTCCCATCCTACGGCAATCTTATCTCAGTAGAACGCCCAACAGTAGACCTTGCCCAACCCGATACCCTCCGCAACGTTATCAGATCAAAGCAGCCGCAAATCATTATTAACGCGGCTGCTTACACTGCTGTAGACAAAGCCGAAAGCGAACCCGAACTTGCTACCGCGATTAATGCTACTGCACCCCTAATTATTGCCCAAGAAAGCCAAAAGTTAGGAGCTTTTCTAATTCATATTTCGACCGATTACGTTTTTGATGGTAATGGGTATCGCCCTTACCAAGAAACCGATGCGACTAATCCCTTGAGTGTTTATGGTAAAACCAAACTTGCTGGAGAAGAAGCAATACGGGAAATTTGCGCCCATCACCTCATCCTCCGTACTGCTTGGGTTTATGGAACCTTTGGCAAAACTAACTTTGTCAAAACCATGCTGCGGCTAGGTACAGAACGCCAAGAAATCCGTGTCGTCGCCGATCAAATTGGTAGCCCAACTTGGGCGCAAGACATAGCCGCAGTCATAGCCCAGATGATTCCTCAGTTAACCCCAGAAATTAGCGGCACTTATCACTACACTAATAGCGGCGTTGCTAGCTGGTATGACTTTGCTGTTGCCATTTTTGAAGAAGCCCAACAGCTGGGCTTCCCTTTGAAAGTTGAACGTATTGTTCCCATTACAACTGCCGAATATGCCACACCAGCGCGTCGCCCAGCCTATTCTGTACTTGCTTGTGGAAAAATTTCGGCAATTCAAGAAATATATCCACCCCATTGGCGACAAAGACTGCGACAAATGCTTAGGGAATTGGGAAT
>CAZZZY010000427.1:0-5786 GCA_964658545.1 uncultured Acetobacteraceae bacterium
AGTCCTAATGAAAGAGGGGGTT
The DNA here is from genome assembly GCA_964658545.1 of uncultured Acetobacteraceae bacterium. Classification (GTDB taxonomy): domain Bacteria; phylum Cyanobacteriota; class Cyanobacteriia; order Cyanobacteriales; family Nostocaceae; genus Nostoc. Next base: position 23 of record CAZZZY010000427.1, read on the forward strand.
TTGGAGTGTATGCCGGGCGATGATCCTGTCTTTTTATGAGTGGCTTTATTCCGGCATAGCTCCAAAACCCCCAATGTATTTTTTGATTGATAAAAAGTAGTTTTGGGTGCTTATGTCAGCTATTGGATTTCATCTCCTCGCCAATATTTTTGTTTTGGTATCACTATATCTGCCCCAATATACGAAATAAAGATATTTGTAGTGCTAAAAAGTAATCTAAAATTAGTACTACAAATATTTCAAGTTTTTTGCACAATTTCTATTAAAAAGCACAAGGTTTACTCTACTGGTGAGACAGGGTAATTCTTTAAGTCAATCACGACTGTACTAATAATTAGCTACTGCTAAAGATTCTTGAGCTAGACATAACCACTCTAGCGATTCTGCTAGTGATCTTTCCGCCTTTTTATGCCAATTTCGTGCTAAATCATAACGATTTTGTGATTCTGCTAGGTGCTGCTGTCTTTCAGCTAAAAGCTGTTGTCTTTCTGCCTCTTGATGTAAGTTTTCGGCTTTGAGCTTTAACTGCATAGACCTTGATTGTTTTGAAAAAGGAAAATTTCTTAGTTCACTGATTACTAAAGAATAATATTTTTGAATATTATTGTTAGCACTTTGAATGTCCAAATTACAATTTATATTATTACCATCCTTTGAATTACTTGTTATCATAACAGATGAAAAAAAATCTGCTTGTCTTAAAGGAACATTAGATAAATTAGTGAATTGAGGTTGAATCGCTATTTTTTTAGGAGTCATTTCAGTTTTTTTGGACAGATAACCATTAATTATCTGTCCAATTCTCATTTGAATTGGAGAAGGTCTGGTCGTAAATTTATCTGTAGCAGGCTGTTTTTTTTCTTCAAATATTATTGTCACAGACTGTACTACATGAACTTTGGAGGGTAAGAAAAAGCTTGATATCGTCGGTCTTTGACTAGAGCAATTGCATGAACTAAATACATGAAAACCAACAAAGATTAATGCTCCTCCAACAGCCGCTCCAGACATTGCAAGTTTTATATCTCGCTTATTTATCGGCTGCTTCTGTGTTTGAAGGACTCGATGTTGTGATAGTGGTAATACAACTAAATTACTCCCAGAATCTTCTTGAGTCTGATTTTTAGATGAGAACTTATTTTCTTCTATACAATCATGCTCCCATAAAGTCGAAAGAGGAGTTTCTCGCCCTGAATTAAAATCATTCGTCATCTCCAAATCATCATTTACAAGTAAATCCATCTCGTAAGCGATTTTTTGATCTACTCGATCAATTAAGTCACTTAAGTCTGTGTTATTTATAGCCAACTCCAAGATTTCCTCAATGCGGTTGAGTGCATAATTAGATGGAGATTCTAGCTTTACTAAGCTGTAATATTCTTGGGCTATTTTCTGAACCAAGCGCTCTGATTGAGTGAAGACATTTTCTCCTTTTCGATATAGGTGTAGGTTATTAGCGTCCATTGCTTCAAATAAAATATTAGTAGGATATTGACTGATGGAAGGCAAGCTGTTTACATTCTGAACACCACTGCTCATAGTTAAGTTAATTATTTATGGTGTAACCAGTTTGTCACTGCTTATATTAGTGGTGGCTGAGTCTTGATTTGTGACATGAGTTTGTCAGAAAAAATAAAATTTTTACGAAACTGCAAATTTTTTACATCTTTAAGTAATAATACTTAGAGAAACTCTTTTCAACTGAGAACTACAGAAGACTACATAGGACTACAGGCTGTATTGTGTGACAGTTAGCCTAGTGGTTAGATGCAGTGATGTTATTGGTCACATTTTAGATAGTAAGCAACACTAGTAATTTATACGCATCACTTGAATGGGAGTAAGTTACGAACCAATAAGTGTTGATTGCAATCGGCATTGAGCCGAGATCCACGCTCAAACGGAAATAAAAGCTGAAAGACCTTACCAACTTTTACTCGAATGTAGCTAGGCAGGTCATTTTGGTATAGTTTCGTCACATTTTTTAATCAATAACCACTATTTAGTTATCAGTCCTTGTTAGGACAGCGGAGCAAGATAATTTTGTTAAAAATCCTTCTTTAGGTAGATGATTAGTCAAGAATATGACGAACGCAAGAGATAATGACTCGCCGACGGTTAAGCAAGTATTACAGTCAAAATGGCTTTTAATCCATATTAGAAATCGGTTGAATACGCTAAAAATAAATACTGTCTTATCAGAGGAAGACGTGATTCAATATGTAATTCTGTGTTTAATTGAGACACTCCGCGCTGGTACACAGATTAATCATCCAGTAGCTTGGGCGAGGTTAGTCGGTGAGCGTTATATCAATAAGCAGTATAAAAAGTATAGAATGACTGAAGCTACAGAATCAGACAAAATTGAGCATCTGGCGACCCGGAATAACCAAGAAAACCGCAGCTTTGAGGACAAAACTGATCTGCTCCAAAAAATTGAGCAGTTAAAGCCTATTAGCAGGCAGATTGTAATGATGCGCTTTTTTGAGGGTTTATCCTGGAATGAAATAGCCTCTATCCTCTCAAAGGAAGAAAATAAAAATCTAAATGCAGTAACGGTACGTAAGCGTGGAGAAAGAGCTATCAATGAATTGCGCTCATACTATAGCGTTTCCTAAGCAACTGAGGTACACCCAAATCTTGTTTATCAAGGTTAGTAGCTTTGAAAACGTACCTCACTAAGTCGGGAACCGCTATATATGGATGAATAGACTGCTTAGTTTTTAAATAACCAAGTAAGTATTGATAATTCTATATATATTAATTAGGTTTAAATTCCACCATTAATTTCAGGATGGTAAAATTTTTGATGAATATTTTATCCTCAATAAATTTTGACAATAGAAAATATTTTATGTCACAACTGAAACTAGTTAGATACTAAATAAATGTAACATTTAAAAGCAAACAAAATTATGAAACATAACAATTTCAAAGATTTAGTTTTAGCATCTATTGTATCTACTTTAGTATTAGGGTCATTAGCACTAGCAATAATTGATGAAAATTATCGCTCTACATTTGTAGACTTAGCCAAGGTTGGAGTCGGTGGTTACATTGGCTTAATGATTCCTAAATCCCAATCTAAGTAATAGGTCACTCAATTTGCACAGATTTATGAAATGCTGTACTAATTATTGATTAGTGAGATCACAATAAAAATGACTGACAAGAAAGAACTCTCAAGCTGGGAAATAGCCAAGCAAGCTTTGATAATTACTAACCCATTGTTGGGTTTAGTTATAAACACCGCAGAAAAAGCTATCACTAAGTCTGAAGAAATCACCAAAAGTGGTAGTATTCAGCAGATTAGTGATGAAGCAACGCGGCAGGAACTTACCCTCCAAATGGCAGAAGCTCAGGCAAGAGTTGCACAAGAGGTAGCGATTGCGCGACGAATTGATAACGCTGAAGAGGTGGAAATTGAAGAGTTTTATGATACTGCTGGTGAAGGCAGTGTTGGCTTAAAGGGAAGTGAACAAGGAGTGACGGTAGGACTGCATGGCAACGGCAGACGCGTTTCACGTCGTGTGTATCGCTTCAAAGGCTGGCGTGAAGAGGAATTACCTAAAAGCAAAATTGACGAAGTATAAACTCAAGATAATTCATCAACTAAAATTTAAGCGTTGAGACAGCCGGTTCTAAATCCTCATCCAACACCTCTAAGTATTTTTGCAACGGAGACAAGGTTCTGTAACCAGAAATTTTCTCTTCTCACCTTCAGCGGTACTCCCGACCTGTGCATCTGAGTCAAGCTCATGATATCAAGCGGGGGTATAGAAGCGAGTGCATACAGTTGAACAAGCTGCTTACCCCTTTATATAAGCCAGAATTATCAATCGCTCTCTGTAGAGAGTTTTCGGCGCTTGAAAGATAAGCGTGACTTAATTGAGGTGGGTGGTTCACGAAGTAGCAGGTGTTTGGGAGAATGAATACTGTCGGATATCCAATCTACATTTTGAACTTTTGGCACACTTATACTTTAAATCACAGTATTTTACTCGCTTGAGGTGCAGTAGCTTTACTCTGGTGAGGGCTGGTAATTGGTCACTTTTCCAAGATTAGCGATCGCAACCGAGGGAGACAGTGAGTTTTCTCCACTATTTAAAGTAAAATTCTGCCGCTTGTTCAGAATTGAACAAAAAGTAAGCCGCTTGTTCATTGAACATACTGTAAATAATTATACTTGCTGATTGATAATTTTATCAGAGTTACAGCAATTTTTGTCTCATAGACTACTAAATACTGTTTAAAGTATCAAGAAGCCGAAGCCAAATTAAAGGATAAGCTTGCCATCGCGGCAATCTTTTCCTTTAAGTCACATACAGTGTGAAGTATGTCCCGTCCCTTTGGTCAAATTATCGTTCAAATCACACGAGCAGTATTGAAACTGATGTCTGATATCAAGACTCCACCTAGATGCTTTCTGGGGGGCTTTTGATTTGGAGTGTGCTCTCTTGCGATCGCTTGGTGCAATTTTGCTAACATTTGGCACGCAACAAAGCCAAAGTAGTATCAATAACTATGCCGATTGACATCTTTGACCACAAAGCTGGCTATAAGAGTAAAAATAATTACTAAACTCACTTAGAAGCCAAGAAGTATTAACCCCAGTCATTGCCAGAATCGGAAAATCTGTTTGTGTGTTGGCGATGGAAGCAGTTTAGTGTATTTTGCGTTGGTGATGTGTGTAATGATATAACACGTTAATGAAAAGAAGCATTGTCATTAACGGTAAAAATGAATAAGTTAAGTACATATACTGAAAGTTCTCTGACTCAAGTTGCCAGTCAGCTCCTTGCGTCAAATGATTTTTTGGCGGAGTTGCAGCAGAAGGCTAAGACGACGCAACGGGGGTATGCTGGCAATATACGGATATTTTTTGAGTATTTTTTGCAAAGGGAACCGACCCAAAAAGATGTCTCTGAGTTCTGGGGGTTGGATAACCAGACGGCTAATGGGTTAATCCTCAAGTTTAAGAATCATTTGGTGGCAGAGGGTAGGAAGGCGGCGACGATTAATCGGTACTTGGCCGCCCTCAAGTATTTAATTAAGGTGGGTCGCAATCTCAAACACTGTCAGTTTTATTTTGATGGCGACCGCATTGAGTCTTTAAAGGTCACTAAGTACAGGGATACGCGGGGTGTTGTAGTTGATGAGTACAACAAAGTTTTTGATGTAATTGATACCACTTGCACTAAGGGGAAGCGGGATTATGCCTTATTTCTACTGCTTTGGGCAAATGTTTTGCGGCGGGGGGAGGTGGCGAAGTTAATGGTGGGAGATTTTGATTACCACGATTTGACTTTAACTGTTTATGGCAAGGGTAAGGGCAATGATTCTACTAGGATTGACTTAAACCCAGAAGTTGCAGAGGCGGTTAGCGACTGGTTGGGCTGTCGCACAAATATTAAACCCAGTGACCCCTTGTTTATCGCGCTGGACTTCCACAATTATGGACACCAACTCACCGGGGATGGCATCTACGCCATTGTGAGAAAAACCTGTGAACGTGCTGGCATCAAAAAGCGGATGACTCCCCATAAAATCAGGCATTCGGGGATTACTGATGCGCTGGATTTGGCTTCAGGAGACTACCGGAAAGTGCAGCATTTGAGCCGTCATGCTGACCCCAGGACTATTTTGGTTTACGAGGACAATAAAAATCAATATCAATTGGAGTTAACTAATAAATTAGCAGCCCGTGTGGGGAAAAGGCGGCAATCCCAATAACAATTTTCGGCTCAAATAGGGAATTATGCCC
>CAZZZY010000428.1:0-5785 GCA_964658545.1 uncultured Acetobacteraceae bacterium
GGAAGTGTTGTTAAATCTGAATCTAAACTTTTTTGTTGTCTGTAAAGGTTGATCGCCCGCCTTGCCAATAAGGGTAACTCTCCCAGAGTGGCAAGGCGGCCAAGTCGTCGGCGTCTTTCTACTATTCGCTTACTTATCAAATTGGGAAATTTGACTAATTGCTGAAATCTAAGTTTCCAGTTGTGCAGAAATTTAAACCGGTAAACAACTAACACTTGAGATGGTTGAAACGTTATTATTTCACCTGACTCTAAGTAAGCATTTAAAGCAATTTGCCACCTTCCAGATGGTACATTAATGGTCACAAAAAACCCACTATTTATACTATTAGGGAATTGTGGATAAGCTTGCCCTACGTCTTTACGAGGATAACCGTAGGTACAATCCACGACAATCTTGCCGTAGGATAGTGTTAATTTAGTAACCTTAAGTTTCGGATGAAAGCACCAACCAGAAAAACAAATATTACTGCTTTGTTGTTTCCATTCTATAGGACTATCGAATGCAAATTTCATAAATAAACCCCATTTATTAATTTGCAAATTCTCCAGTTCCGTTTGAGTTTGTTTCAACTGGGAGTGCGATCGCTCTAATTCTCCCTGAGTTCGTTCCAACTGAGATTGTAAATTCTCTAGTTCAGCCTGAGTTTGCTGTATTTTTCTACTGTTTGATATATCGATAGAATTTGTCAACTTATATAGTTTAGGTAAGCTAAAATTGTACTCATTCTTCGCAACAGATAAAATATCTTTATCTTGTAAAAGAGTAGACAGTTTTTCACATCCAATGCTTTGGATTAAGGACGAACTGTGGCTTAAATATAAAAATGCTTTTTCTAATTCATACTCTCCAGCTTCTTTGAAATTACTTTTTCTTATATTTTTTTCAAAAGCTTTTCTGAATAATTCAATATTAACGTCATCAAAAATATTCCTGTATATTTGATATTGTTCAAAAATAGAACGAATGGAGTTATTAGGATGACTTAAATTATCCTCGTTGTTGCGGATTCTGTACTTGACTAATTTCTCTTCAATAATGAAGATATCATATTTTTTAACCAGCTTTATCCACATATCAAAATCTTGTAGCTGAATAGATGCCAAGTTAAATAAACCAGCTTCAAATAAGATATTTTTTTCTAAAAAAGCGGTAACAGCACATAAATAGTTCCCTTGCAGGAAGAAGTAGTTGAGAATTTCAGCATTGGGTTTGTTGGTATAAATAAAATAATTTCTAGCAAAATGGTTCTCTGTGATTAGATGACTCTCATCATCTATGAAATCAACACCAGAAAAAAATATTTTGTTATTATTTGTATTTAAGTATTGATATTGTTTTTCTAACCGTTGTGGATAACAAATATCATCCCCAGACATTAAAGCAATATACTTACCTCTAGATGCTATAATTCCTTGATTTACGGCAGCACTCGTACCTTGATTTTCTTGATGAATATAAACAATACGACTATCTTGAAAACTTCTAATAACTTCATCAGTTCTATCATTAGAACCATCATTCACAATAATTAATTCCAAGTTTGTAAAAGTTTGGTTGAGAACGCTGTCTATAGCCTCAGCAATATATTTATCATGGTTATAAGTGGTCATTACGACACTTACTAACGGCGAATTGATTGCCATTTAAATATTCTCCATCTCCAATAAGATTTTTATGACTGCCTGTATATGTTGACTATTTAGATGAGGCCCTATTGGTATACTGATTACTTCTTCACTAAGCTGCTCACTCAGAGGGAAATCGCTTGGTTCCCATTTGTTCGTGGCATAAGCACCTGATAAGTGGGGAGGAATCGGATAGTGAATAAGTGTACTGATACCAGCTTTGCTCAAATGCTGCTCTATAGTGTACCTTTTTGGGTGACGAGCTACAAATAAATGCCATACCGGTTCTGCCCAATTAGGTACAAGTGGTAACGTCAAATCAGAAATTTTGATCAGCTTTTCCAAATATTGTTTTGCAACCTGAGTACGACGAGCATTCCATTGATCTAGTTTGGATAGCTTTACCCTTAAAAATGCAGCTTGTAACTCATCCAATCGGCTATTGTAGCCTTGAATCTCATTTTCGTACTTTACACGAGAGCCATAGTTACGCACCAGACGAATTTTATCAGCTAAATCTCCGTTGTTGGTTGTTACGGCTCCCCCATCACCCATCGCCCCAAGATTTTTAGTAGGATAGAAACTAAAACCTGCCACATCTCCTAAACTACCAACACGCCGACCCTTGTATCGTGCGCCATGAGCTTGAGCAGCATCCTCAATCACTTTCAGATTGTATCGTTTTGCAATTTCATTAATAGCATCCATATCAGCTGGCTGACCATAGAGATGCACAGCTAGTATAGCCTTAGTACGTTCTGTAATCTTAGCTTCAATCAGCGATTGATTAATATTGTAACTTTTCTCGTCTGGTTCTACTGGCACAGGTTTTGCACCAGTGTATGAAACTGCCAGCCAAGTAGCAATGTAAGTGTTAGCTGGTACAATCACTTCATCGTCGGCACTAATCTCCATTGCTCTGAGTATGAGATGTAAAGCATCTAAGCCATTACCGACGCTAATGCAGTATTTTGTTTCACAGTAAGCAGCAAACTCGACCTCAAAAGCTTCAACTTCCCCGCCAAGAATATACCAGCCTGATTCCATTACTCGTCGGTAGGCTGCATCTAATTCCTCTTTAAGTTCGAGGTAAGGTGCTTTGAGATCAAGAAATGGCACTTTCATGACTCTCTACTCCGTACAGATGTTAGGAATTCTTGGTAATTTCTGTAATAGTCAGCTTCGTCATAAAAAGTAGAAGCTAAAACCATACATACAGAACCGGAAGAAAAATTTTCAAGCTCTCTCCAAACCATAGGACATATATAGAGTCCATAATAAGAACGATTCAAGTGAAAGCACTTTTTCTCATAACCATCATCTAAAACTACATCGAAGCTGCCAGACATAGCGATAATTAATTGTTGCAGCTGTTGATGGGCATGACCACCACGTTCAGCACCTCCAGGAACATCATACAAGTAGTAAACTCGCTGAATCTCAAATGGAATATGTCTTCCACCTTCAATGAAAGTCAAATTACCGCGTGGGTCGGTAATTTTAGGAAAATCAATAATTTTACAGTTAACAATCATAAATATCTTTTCTTATTAAAAAAATAATCTTAGTCGTAATAATTTGAGGCAAGAATGTTAAATGGTTTAAAAATTTCAACTAAATACAGTTTACTGCTCTCTACTACCTGTTGCCCTATGAATGTTGACTAATCTCTTACAATTTCAATCTTTTGGTAGGTCTTCCACCTACTACATGGAACTTCTATTACAAAGTATGTAATAGATGCTAACAAAGTTGATAAAAAAAGAGTAGCAATTAATCTCATGTAAAATGCTTCAATAGGAATTTGCGATGTAAATATAGCACTAATTTTTGTGATAATTGGTATGTGCCATATATATACACCATATGATATATTTCCGAACAACTCCAAAACTCTTAATGGATTTCTTAAAATAGCGCTAAATGATAAAGGTTCATTTCTTATTGAAGGCTGATAAATGTCAAACTCAAATACAAATATGAAAAAAGATGTGATTAATGCAGTTATTGGTTGCCAAATAAAAAAGGTTGTGAATGTCCTTATACCTTTGCCAGCACGCTCTGGTAAATTCCATAGCTCTTGATGATATAAGTGATGAGCAGTCAACATATAAAGAGTAATGAGCAAAATAATAGCTAAATATTTCATATATGTATGATTGAGGTACTTGATTTTTTTAGAATTTGCTATTATTTCTTCATGCTTAAAAAGCAGTCCATTCACTATAAAACCACATAAAAATAAATCCATATTTGTCACTAATGGATTATAGGAATATTTAATTACGTATTTGATTTCTTCACTAATTTGATGTCGTAAACTAACCCAAAATATAAGCTTGATAATAAAAGTAACAAAAATAATGAGAATAGTTGTAATTACAATCTGTTTTTTACTAACTAAACGATTTAATAGAAAAACGTAGAAGAAGGGAACAAGTATGTAGAACTGGAATTCTGTTGACAAAGACCACATTGCTCCATTCCATGTTGGTGGCAATGACTGATTGTATGTGAATGTAATTATCCTAAACAAATATCCCCAGTTTTCTATTTTAAGAATATCGGTATAAACGAATAGAGCCAAAATCAATACAGCAAAATAATAGAGAGGACAGATTCTCAACAATCGGTTACGCCAAAAATTGAGAACTCCTGCTACATCAACATTGTAACGTTTAGTGTAAAAAGCTTTACCCATTAGGTATCCTGACAAAGAAAAGAAAATCCAGACGCCTACACCCCCTGGACTAAATGTTAGCCAACTCAGATCATAACCTTTATAAAAAATCGCATTTCTAGGAGGACTACAATGAGGAATTACTACCATTAAACATGCAAAAGCACGCAGAGCAAGTAGTGCATCTAAACGATTAAAATTATTAATATTTGTTCGTATGGTTGTGGTTGGAAGCATTATTTAATTAAGTAATAGTTTTAATTACTCTTGCCGGATTACCTGCCACCATTTTGCCAGCAGGAACATCCTTATTGACTACAGATGCAGCAGCAATAACAGATCCTTCGCCAATGTGTACACCAGGAAGAATATTAGCTCCTGCACCAATAGCTACTTTGTTACTAATTTTTGGTCCTTGAATACGTTCTTCATCATATCCAAGTTTACCAATAGCATTATCATTAGTTGTAGCAACTAACACACTAATAAAGACATCATCACCAATTTCACAATTACCCGTAATATGCGTTAAATCCATAATTTTTGTCCGATTGCCAATTTTTGTATTATAGTTAACGGTTACACTTCGGCTAATAATACAGAACTCACCAATTTTAACTTTTTCTCTAATCGAAGCATTATCACCAATTAAACTATTTTTGCCAATTTCAACATTATAATAAATTACACAGTTAGGTCCGATAGAACAATTATCATCTATAAATAATTCTTTCTTAAACTCTTGCCTTCTTGCTGTTGCACCTGCTCCTTTTGGCTCTTTACCAAGATAAGCTCCTGGAAATATTTCTACCCCATTGCCAATTACAACACCTGATTCAATAGTTACATGAGGATGAATAATTACATTATTTCCTAATCTGACATCCGCAGCAATAACTACAAAATCTTTTATTTCTGTGTTGTTCCCAATTAAAGTAGTTTCTACTACAGCAGTTTTACTAATCATAATTTTGCATAAATCATACTTTCGTGAAATCGATTTTCACAGGAGCATAAGCCCTAGACCAAAATCGCTCCCTTGGATTCGTAGGAGCATTAACTTTAAACACTATAGAGTTGTCTATTACATCTAGATAAATATGTTGCTCATTAGGCATTACTGGTAATTCCACTCCAAAAACTATTGTGTAAATTCCATCATTCAAAATATTGAGTGTTTTAGTCTCAATAATATATATTTCTCCGGGTTTTACAGCAGGCATATCAATATTTTCAGTAGTAGTTGTACTACCAATAATCTCAATACCCTTTAAGTCTCTAATTAAATATCCAGCACAGAAAGTTGAAAAATCTTTTTCAAATAAAATAGAAGCTTGAATATAAAAATCTTCTTTGTAGTCTAACTGATCTGTTAATTGATGTAGACTATTCAGAATTTTTATATCTAACAATTTTGCTCCGCCATCTCCATAACGGTAAGAACTATCACTAAAATTAACTTCTCCATCAGTTTTGA
>CAZZZY010000429.1:0-5776 GCA_964658545.1 uncultured Acetobacteraceae bacterium
AGAGCGCCAAGAGAAGAAGGAAAGAAGTTTACGAATCATTTAGGATTGCTATATGCTCATCAAAAACAAATCAGCTTATTTATTTTTCGCTTGAGTCTTTGCCTGTTCTAAAGCTATTTCTTTAATTGCCTGATAGGAATTAACATTTGAAGTACCTTCAATAGCTTTAACTGCCAAATCTTGAACTTGTTTGAGGGCAGATTCAAGTTGCTTAGAAAGGTTTTGAATCCGCGTCTCTTGATTAGTAATAGTTTGTTCTAGAGATTGCAGTCTTTGTTCGTAGAAACGCTTTTGCCCTTCCACTTCCTTAGAATATAAATCTGATTTTACTTTAGCTTGGTAGTGGGCGATGCCTTTGCCTTCTTCTATAGCTTTTTTGATAGCCGCTTCTTTATCTTTCGGAAAAGCCTCTACCTTAGCTTTTAATTCTTCAAATTGTTTCTCTCTGTCAGCAATTGCTTTCTCTCGTTCAGCCCACTGTTTTTCTGTTTCTTGGAGTAATTCTTCTAGTTGCTTATAGAGTATTTTCTGCTGTTGTTCGTATTCGTCATTTTGTAGTTGTCGTTGGAGTTCTAAATTATACTTATACTCTGATGCATCGCGTTGCCGAGTTTTATTCAAGTTTTCATTCCGTTCTTTTATCGCCCGTTGCTGTTCCTCTTGTTCTTTTCCCCAAGTATTCCTTTGCTCTAGTATTTCTTGGAATAAAACTTCAGAACGCTGGCTATATTCTTCCTGATAAGCTTTAGTATTATCTTCATAAGCTTGGATAAGAGTATCTAAGATATCATCAGAAATTTCCAAATTGTGCAACTGTGTTAATTGTTGGATTTCTCCTTCTAAATTTCGCCTGATTTCTTCTAATTTAGAGGCTTTTGTGGTTAGCTGTTCTGATAACTCATTAGCAGCACTGCCAAAACCTAATTGAATCTTCGCCAAGCTTTCAATTGTATTATTCATCTTCTGCTGGACACTAGAAAGCTGATTCATAGCTGTTTTTTGTTCTAATTTAGGCTGTTCTTTAATTCCAGACTGGTTTTCGTTGGCAACTTTTTCAAGTTCCGATTTCAGCGCTGCTTTTTCTTTAACTAACTCCTCATACGCCTGAAGAATTTCTACTTTAGTATTCTTATCAGTCGGTTTTTTCACCACCACAACAAATCTCCTCTTCAGGAACTAAAAATGATTAAGATGCTACGAAATCGTAACTACTTAGAATTAGAACTACCAAAAGCTCTCATAGCTAAGTCTTGTGCTTGTTTTAATGCAGTTTGCAATTGAGCAGAAATTCCTTCTATTTGCTCAGACTGTTTCTTAATTGTTTCTTCCAAAGATTGAATCTTTTGCTCATAACTCTGTTTGCTAGACTCCCATTCTTTTTCAAATAAATCAGCCTCAATTTTAGCTTTTTGGCTTGTTTCTTTAATTGCTTCTTCTCTAGCTTTCTTAACGGCTTCTTCCAATTCGTTAGGAAATGTAGTTACTTTTTGTTGATAGTCTCCAAAGAGTGGTTGGCGTTCAGCGAATATCTTTTCTCGTTCTGACCAATCCTTCTCTTTCTTTTGAGAATTTTCTTGTATTTCCCTTTGCTGTTGGCGTTTTATCGCTTCGTAACTATCTGTATTGAGTTTACGAGTAGTTTCTAACTTATACTGAGATTCTTCTTGTTCTTGCTGGCGATCTTTGGCTAATAAATCGTTATATGCTTGGAGTTTTTCTTCATACTCGGTTTGCTCTTTTTGCCATTCTTTCCGCCTGATTGTAATTTCTTTTTCTAGTGCTTCCCTTTTGCTGATAGTATCTTGTTCTAGGGTTTTTAATTTTTCTTGGTGTTCTTGACTTAAAATGTCTAGAGTATCCGCTACGACTCTGATTTGTTGAAGCTCTTGTAGGCGTTGAGTTTCAATTTCTATAGCTCGGTTCAATTCATCTAACTTGGAATTTTCCTGAGCTAATTTTTCAGATAATGCATTGAGAATACTGCCAAATTCTAATTGTAAATCAGCTAAACCTTTAACAATACTATCAACCGTATATGCAGAAGCAGCTTGCAAAATTTCTTGACTTTTTGCCTTGTCTGCTTCCTCTTGTTTGGTTGCTATTTTAGATTCCAGCTTTTTTCTTTGGATAATAATTTGTTGAAATGCTTGCATTAGTTGTTGTTTGCTGTCCTTGACTCCAACTGTAGTCATCTTCCAACTCCCTTCAATAGGCAAATGATTTATTGGGTAGCAAGCCATACCAATGACTACCCCATGCAGACATTAGAGTAGCCTTGGAACCAACATTTTTAACGCAGTGAAAATACTGAAATGATCAACAGACGACACTTAGGTGGGTACGAATTTTCCACATATTTGTCCTTCTGTTTTTCAGGTATATAGCGTTTCTCAGTTGAGTCTAATAGTGACCTAACCCCCAGCCCCTTCCCTACAAGGGAAGGGGAGTAAGATTCAAAGCCTCTCTCCTTTTTGGAGAGAGGTTGGAGTGTATTGCATACAAATGAGAAGAACTATGGCTTTCCCTTTGTTAGTACTTTTGTACTAAAACAAATATACCTAACCTAATCTGCTCTTGTCAAGACAATCTTTCATGTAATTCTGTGACCGCATTACTTTTTGTGAAGAAAATCTAAAAGAATTAACTATAGCAGAAGCGCGGTTGCACTAAGGCGAGATAATAGATTTAACCATGCTAATTGATACAAGTACAGTCCTAGACTTTTGTGATATCAATGTATACCACTGAATCGACCAAATACTCTGCCAGAACGGATATTGGACAAACCAGCCGGATTCTAGTAGTAGAAGATGAAGAATTAATCCAGGAAATGCTCGCTGTAGCCCTAGAAGAAGAAGGTTATGGGGTGATAACTGCACCCGATGGGCGGTCTGCTATAGAGTATCTCAAAAGTTTTGAAACCAATTCAGGGGAAGTTCCCTTTGATTTGATCATTCTTGATTTGATGCTGCCGCAAATCAATGGGCTAGATATTTGCCGTTTGCTGCGTCATCAGGGTAACCCAGTACCTATTTTAATGATCAGTGCTAAGGGTAGTGAAACTGACCGCGTTCTGGGTTTAGAGGTGGGTGCAGATGACTACCTGACCAAACCTTTTAGTATGCGTGAGTTAGTGGCTCGTTGTCGCGCTTTACTCCGCCGCCAACGCCTAAGTAATTTACCGCAACTGCCAGTATTAAAATTCAAGGATGTCACCTTGAATCCTCAAGAATGTCGCGTGCTGGTTCGTGGTCTAGAGGTGAGTCTTTCGCCTAAAGAGTTCCGGTTGCTGGAATTGTTTATGAGTTACGCTCGTAGGGTATGGTCGCGGGAACAACTACTAGATCAGGTTTGGGGGCCAGATTTCGTCGGTGATAGTAAAACCGTAGATGTTCATATTCGGTGGTTACGCGAAAAATTAGAGCAAGACCCCAGTCATCCCGAATATATTGTGACTGTACGAGGTTTTGGCTATAGGTTTGGATAATTAGTTTAGATAGTTGTTAGTTTTTAGTAGTGACCAAGAAACTAACAACTCAAATGCTTTTATTGGGATTTATTCTGGGTTTAGCGGTAGGCATTGGGTTTTGGATTTGGCAACAGATTCAACTTAACCGCTACCTGGGGCGCTTACTCCGACCGTTAACTTCGCATTCTTCCAAGATGGGACTGCTGCTGATTCCTGGGTTACGGCAGGAAATAGAGATGGTGAAGCAGCAACGACAAGATTTGCAGCAGTCATTACAAACTTACCAAGACCTGTTAGATTTTGCCCCAGTGGGGTATTTGCAGGTGGATGAGGAAAATCAACTGCTGTGGTGTAATCGGCAGGCGCAGGAAATTTTGTATCTGCAAAGGTGGCAACCAGAACAGGTGCGCTTGTTATTAGAGTTGGTAAGGTCTTACGAACTTGACCATTTAATTGAGCAAACTCGTGATTGGCAAAAACCACAGACGGGAGAATGGGTATTTCATCCATCTTGTAATGATGCGGCAGAGATGGCAGCAATAAAATCTCTGGCTTTGCGGGCATCTAGTTTGCCTTTACCCAATGGACAAGTGGGAGTATTTTTAGAAAATCGTCAACCCCTATTAGATATAAATCAAGTACGCGATCGCTCTTTTTCTGATTTAGCCCACGAACTCAGAACCCCCTTGACTTCGATTCGTTTAGTTGTGGAAACTTTACAAATCCGCTTGGAACCACCTCTAAATCGTTGGGTTAACCGTTTGATGCAAGAAGTTGATCGGCTGATTAACTTAGTGCAAAGCTGGTTAGACCTGACGCAAATGGAAGCAAACCCAACCATGCAATTGCAAGCCAAAGCTGTAGAATTGCGATCGCTAATTACATCTGTTTGGGAAACACTAGAACCGTTAGCACAGCCCCAAAATCTATCTCTTTCTTATTCTGGCCCAGAAAATCTCTGGATTAAAGCAGATCAAGCCCGGATTTTCCAGGTTTTTCTCAACTTGCTAGACAACAGTATTAAATACAGTCCTCCTTCTACAAGTATTTACGTTGAAGCGAAAATCTTATCAAGAAAGCATAATGATGGGGCTTACCCAATTCTAGAAATAAATCTTATTGATTCTGGTGTTGGGTTTTCTGAGGCCGACTTACCCCACGTTTTTGAGCGATTTTATCGAGGAGATAAAGCGCGAACCCATTCCTCACAAGATAGTAACTCTATAGGAGCGATCGTTGGCAATGGTTTAGGATTAGCGATCGTTGAGCAAATTATTCTGGCTCACGGTGGGTCAATCAAAGCTATGAACCATCCAGAAACTGGTGGTGCGTGGATGCAACTCCAATTTTCTGAAGTTATGGCGAACTCGTTAAGCCAAGACTATAGTTAGTAATATCTTCACGTTTGAGACAACAAGTGTGAAAGCTGTTGATTTTAGTTCCAATCCTCAAAGACCCCAACTGGCACGCACCATTAGGCGCTTAGAACGGGATGTCTTACGCATGGGTGCTTTAGTAGAACAATCATTTCGCCTCAGCCACCAAGCGTTATTTGCTCGTAACTTAACAGCAGCTGAGGAACTTCCCCGATTAGATAAAAAAATTGATCGCTTTTATCGTCAAATCGAATCAGACTGTACGGCGATTATGACGCTGCAAGCACCTACGGCTCAAGATTTGCGCTGCTTGAGTGCCTTTATGCAACTGGTGCGAGACTTAGAGCGCATTGGTGATTATGCTGAGGATTTAGCCGAGATTGCGATTAAAATTTTTCCTTATGCGCCTCATTCGTGTTTATCTGAGATTGAAGCCATGTCCCTTCATGCACAGGCAATGCTAGCTACTAGCTTGAAGGCTTTGGGAGATCTCGATGAAGGCGGTGGTCGCCGTTTAAAGCGCCTAGATGATACCGTAGACGATGCGTATGATCGCGTTTATCAGACTTTAGCTCAACAACGGAATGTGCCTGGTGTCGTTGAGCCAATTGTGCTACTAGCACTGTCAATTCGTTGTCTGGAACGGATGGCAGATCATGCAACTAATATCGGTCAACGGGTAGCATATATTGTCACCGGTCAACGCTCTTAATTGACGTGCTACCCAGATCACCGATTTCTTCAAGAAGGCGGGGAGCTAAATTCAGACGAAGTAAGCGCTATTCCAATACGCTTGGGTTAAGGCTAAAACTCTTTGTTAAAGTCATTTTTTTACGTAGACGCAAAGCAGCTACTCTACAAGTTCTCCAACGGAGTACCCGCAGGGTACCGCCATCGCGCAGCGTCTCCAAGAGTTGGACGCAAAGAGAAG
>CAZZZY010000430.1:0-5775 GCA_964658545.1 uncultured Acetobacteraceae bacterium
CAAGGCGCAGAGGACGCAGAGACAAGAAAGAGATGCTTAACCCAAGCGTATTGGTCGGGAACCTCCGTAACGCACTGGCTCCCCTACATATACTACATATCCTGAGAATTTTCCATAAATCAAATCAGATTGCTATAGAGATACGAAATTTCGTGGAATCAGAAAAATGGTGTGTGCAATTTCAGTATTAAAGCGGAAATAATATCAATTCACTGGGTGAAATTCCGCAATTGCCACCAGGACAATTGCCAAAAGGCAGTGTAGTCTTTAACTATAAAAACACTATCAGGCAATTGCTAGACAAAATGCCAAATATGGCCACTAAACTTTTATAATATTTATTGTTCTTATGACTCCAAAACACACCAAAATTAAATTTCCCCTTTGGCAGTATTTGAACCAGCCTTTATTTAGTCATGATACTAAATTAGTATTGAATCCCCAACGCTTTGTATTGATCTGGCGTCTTCGACTTCTAGAACGCTGCTGGACTAAAGAATGTGATGCCAAAGGGCCTCAACAGCATTAAAATACTTGAAAAGCCATCAAACAAAGCCTCGTCTTTGTGGTGGGTGTTTACAAAAGGCGATCGCTAACTTTCCAGGGAGGCGGTCGTCTTTTGTTTTTGGGCTTGATTTCCCTTGTCTTATACTACTAATAGTAGCGCTACTAACATTAATTAACAAGTAGCAGAGCCAGGATTTTGTATTACGATTAGTAATGCTACACTTGGCACATTATTTATATTATCTATGGTTGCGTAATTCAAAGTTTACCAACTAACAGTAGTGCTACATTAAGGAGTAAAAGTTAGGTAATGTCAGTGCTTGTAAAACTAAAAAGTGTCAGAGAAGCTAAAGGTTTCTCTCAAAATGAGCTTGCAAGAAAAACCGGATATAGCTTGCAAAACATTCAAAAAATTGAGCAGGGGAGAGCAGCATCAATTACATTTAATGCGCTTGGTAGATTCTGTAAAGCGCTTCAATGTCAGCCAGGAGACATTTTGGAGTACACCTCTGACGATGAGCCAATACCAGATGCGATCGCCCTCATTGGAACGCCTGAGACAGAGGAACCACCAAAAACCAGCAACCGCTCTCGCAAGCAGGAAAAAGCTGTTGGTCAACTGCTGCTGTTTAGGAGGAGATCGGCATAAAAAACGGTATGAGTGAAGCAAACGAGTCCAATCAGGAAAAAATACCTCTAACTGAGCCAAAAGCGATTGCAAGTGATAAAACTGTTGATTACGATTGGCGCGATCCAACTAAACCTCGTAACCCTGAAGATAATGTAATTGTGGATGGTTGGCGGCATGGCACTTTTGAGAAAATTGAAGATGAAGATACAGAGGCAGAACAATGACATCTTTTGTATGTGACCAAATCATAGATTTTGAAGCCACCATTGCTTACGAAGCCCAAGATATTGAAACGCTCATAGAGCAAATAAAAACAAAGCTAGCAGAGTCAGAAGATACCAGAGTTGTGATTTTACTGAGAAATGCTCATTACTTGACCACTAGAGCATTTGGCATACTTTACAACTACATTCGCTCCCCGATTTCTGCCAATGTAGTTTTTGTGTTGGTTTCTACTGATAAATCGAAAATATTCCCTCCCTTGCTCGATTTGGTGCAACATCAACAAGCTGCTTAAAACGGTGTGAGTTATGACAGACCAAGAAAAAGCCCATCACTCTCTAGCACTTTAGTCTTCTAATGGAAGCAGAGGGGGAGAACCCCATAAATAAATTTAGGCTTTAATTTTAGCTAAAAACTGCTAATGTAATATTCCGTTGCTTTGCAAAATCCGGCTTGAAAGGGTATACCACAAGGTAGGCCCCTAGAGATATCTTGGCTTGTGGTTGGAGATGCTTATGTCCTTTGTGCCTTTACATATTCACAGTGACTACAGTCTACTTGATGGAGCAAGTCAGCTCCCAGAGTTGGTGGATCAAGCGATCGCACTGGGGATGAAAGCGATCGCCCTTACCGATCATGGTGTGATGTATGGAGCCGTCGAACTGATCAAAATCTGCCGTAGTCAAAATATTAAGGCGATTATCGGCAATGAAATGTATGTAATTAACGGCGATATCGAAAAACAAGAACGCCGTCCTAAATATCATCAGGTCGTTTTAGCTAAAAATACCAAAGGTTACAAACACTTAGTCAAATTAACCACAATTTCTCACCTCAAAGGTGTTCAAGGCAAAGGAATTTTTTCTCGTCCTTGTATTAATAAAGACTTACTTAAGCAATATCATGAAGGCTTGATTGTCACCAGCGCTTGTTTGGGTGGAGAAGTTCCCCAAGCAATTCTCAGTGGTAGACCAGATGCAGCCCGAAAAGTTGCTCAGTGGTATAAAGATGTATTTGGTGATGATTATTATCTAGAAATCCAAGACCACGGTTCCCAAGAAGACCGGATTGTGAATGTAGAAATAGTGAAAATTGCTAGGGAGCTAGGCATTAAAATTATTGCTACTAATGATTCACATTTTATTTCTTGTTTTGACGTTGAAGCCCATGATGCTTTGCTATGTATTCAAACCGGCAAGCTAATTATTGAAGATAAACGGATGCGTTATAGCGGCACAGAGTATCTCAAATCTGGTGAAGAGATGCAGCAGCTATTTCGTGACCATTTACCGGATGATGTGATTGCAGAAGCGATCGCTACTACAGAAGAAGTAGCTGATAAAGTTGAGCCTTACCATATTATGGGTGAGCCTCAAATTCCTACACCCCCCATTCCCTCTGGTCATACTGCTGACACTTACGCCGAAGATGTTGCATGGAGCGGACTTTTAGAACGATTAAATCGCAAATCTCGTCAGGAAGTCGATTCCATCTATAAAGAAAGATTGGAATACGAACTGAAAATGATTCAGCAGATGGGTTTTTCCAAATACTTTTTAGTTGTATGGGATTACATCAAATTTGCTAGAGATAATAACATTCCTGTGGGCCCCGGTCGTGGTTCAGCGGCTGGTTCATTAGTTGCTTATGCGATGCGAATTACTAATATTGATCCTGTACATCATGGGTTACTATTTGAACGTTTTTTGAACCCAGAACGAAAATCCATGCCGGATATTGATACAGATTTCTGTATTGAACAACGGGATAAAGTTATTGATTATGTAACTGAGAAATATGGTGCAGATAGAGTTGCCCAAATTATTACCTTTAACCGCCTAACTTCTAAAGCAGTTTTAAAAGATGTCGCCAGAGTATTAAATATTCCCTACGGGGAAGCCGACAAAATGGCGAAATTAATTCCTGTGGTGCGGGGGAAACCAACGAAACTCAAGGTGATGATTTCTAATGAAACTCCAGAACCAGAGTTTAAAGAAAAATATGATAAAGAACCCCATGTTCGTCATTGGCTTGATATGGCGATGCGAATTGAAGGAACTAACAAAACTTTTGGTGTTCATGCAGCAGGTGTAGTGATTTCTGCTGATCCACTTGATGAAATTGTGCCGCTACAGAAGAATAATGACGGTTCTGTGATTACCCAGTATTTCATGGAAGATTTGGAATCAATGGGTTTGTTAAAAATGGATTTTCTGGGTTTACGGAATCTGACGCTGATTCAAAAAACTCTTGATTTAATTCAAGAAACTAGAGGATATCGTATTGACCCTGATGAAATCACCTACCAGGAAAGAAAAGCCCAGAAAATATTAGCTAAAGGTGAACATAGCACCCTACCTAACGAAGTTAGAAAAACTTATGAGCTATTAGAAGCAGGTGAGTTAGAAGGGATATTTCAATTAGAATCTTCTGGGATGCGTCAGATTGTGCGAGATTTGAAGCCTTCTAATATAGAAGATATTTCTTCGATTTTGGCACTTTATCGACCGGGGCCATTAGATGCGGGACTGATTCCTAAGTTCATTAACCGCAAACATGGTCGGGAAAAAATTGATTATCAACACACTATTTTAGAACCAATATTAGACGAAACCTATGGAATTATGGTCTATCAAGAGCAAATCATGAAAATTGCTCAGGATATGGCAGGATATTCTTTAGGACAAGCTGACTTGCTGCGTCGGGCGATGGGTAAAAAGAAAGTTTCTGAGATGCAAAAGCAGCGAGAAAAATTTGTGGATGGCGCAGCAAAAAATGGCGTGCAGAAAAAAATTGCGGATGAATTATTTGAGCAAATGTTGAAGTTTGCTGAATATTGTTTAAGTTATGACACGGAAATATTGACAGTAGAATATGGATTGTTGCCGATTGGGGAAATTGTAGAAAAACGCATTGAATGTACTGTGTACAGCGTTGATAATAATGGGAATATTTACACGCAACCTGTGGTACAGTGGCACGATCGCGGACAGCAAGAGGTGTTTGAGTATTGCTTGGAAGATGGTTCATTGATTCGGGCAACAAAAGACCATAAATTTATGACTGTTGATGGTCAAATGTTGCCAATTGATGAAATATTTGAACGAGAATTGGATTTGATGCGGGTTGAGGGTTTGCCAAATTGACATCCTCACCCGACTGAGAGGCTGTTTGAAAAGTCTAATTTAATACCAGCCTTGGCGATTAGAAATCGCGCGCCAGTTGCTCATGGGGGAAACCCCCTTCTCTACGAGACGCTCCGCGAAGGCGCTAGCCTCTCCCTTTGGGAGAAGACCGCACTGGCTTGGCTACACACTGGAGTTTATACTAAAAGCGATATGAGAGAACGCAAATCAAATGGAATTAGAGGTTAAAAATATTATCTTGTCAATTAGAGAGTATTTATAAAGTAAAAATAAAATTCTTCTAGGGTGTGTTAGGCGCATACTTCGATATGATTTGTCACGAGAAATACAATATGAGCGCCTAACGCACCGCTATATAACACCTCCAGCAGCCCCTATCAATCTACAGCGCCGTCGCCAGTACAAGTAGTTCAGCCCAATACTCTTGGTTATGCAGCTTGGGAATATGTTTGCGGCAGTAGCTAAGTTTTTAGATCCTTCTCCTTGCGATCGCTTCCCAAATTCCAGTATCCATTAATACTTATCAATCAAATCTCGCTTCACCGCGTCGCTAATAATGCGCCGCAGGTATTTCACTCTCTCTTCTTGCGGAAGTGCGTGCAGCGCATCATGAATGCTTTCTGGTAACTTTAAGCCTGTTACCTTTTTTGATAGTGGCTCTGTCAATTCTCACTATTATGTCAGATACAACGGTTTTCGTCCCGGATTACTACAGAGTTATTGAATGCCGATCTGGAGAGTGGTTTCTCAAAAAAACCAAAGTTCTACACAAAACGCTGCCAATCGCTATTGATTTTGACGATTTTGAATTGCTTTACGGAGTGACTAGAGAGCAGATTTACTTTATAAATGGTCTCTGAGAGAACGCAAATCAAATGGAATTAGAGGTTAAAAATATTATCTTGTCAGCCTCAAAGCATCCGAGACCTTGAACAATTATGTAGTATGCTTGGCTAGAAAAAAATTATATTCGCTACTACACTAGCATTGTCCACCTGCGTGGAAAGAATGAAAAACCAAGGTTTTCTAACCCAGGTCGGTGGGTAAAGTCTCGTGTAGCCGCGACTTCTAGTCGCACAGGCAAGTAACAATTTAGACTTTTCAAACATCCTCTAAGAGGGATGGGGAATTCTGCCGAATAAGTTACAGCTATTTTCAGGCAAATGAACCACAAATAGACCTCACTTCCATTCCTCTCTCCTAGTAGGAGAGAAGCTTTGATTTTCTCCCCTTCCCTTGTAGGGAAGGGGCTGGGGGTTAGGTCTCATA
>CAZZZY010000431.1:0-5743 GCA_964658545.1 uncultured Acetobacteraceae bacterium
TGCAGTCTCAAGGTATTGACCCGAATAATTTACCTCCATTTGAGTAAAAAATATGCGGAATTCAGATCCCCGACTTCTTAAAAGTTGTCGGGGATATTATTCGCAACACCTGTGCTTAAGGTTGCTTGACTCGTAATGCTTGAATGCTAGGATGAGATAGGAGTTTTTGGGCTTCTGCAATCAAATTTTTGCCCCAAAGGTTTTCTTGAAGAACCTCTATATCACCCAACGTTTTATCTAAACGTAAGGCAGTTTGTGCCATATTTAAACTTTTTTGCTGCTCACCTTTAGCATATAAGGCAACAGCTAGAGCTAGAGATCGCTGGACACTTCTGGTTATTCGAGACATGATGTTTTTTGGAAAACAACGTTTTGAAGAGTTTTTAGAATCTCCTGAAGGAATTTCAAGCAATATTTTGGCAAATCGCCTTAAGTCTCTCGAAGAGATGGGCTTGGTGGAGAAAGAACCATACAGCAACCATCCTCGTCGAATGAACTATCAATTAACAGAACGAGGAAAAAGTCTTCGCCCTGTGCTAAAAGTGATGAGTGCTTGGGGACTAAAGCATATTTCTGACACAGAGATTCCCAAATTTACGCAGGGGGAATAACTGAAGTTGAAATTAGTTCTCTGACATGAAGTGCGGAATCTTGTTGTAATGCTGATGCCACGATCGCTTCACTCTCAACTATACTCAACCTAGCGATCGCCTGCTTGACTCCAGGTATACTTTGGGGATTCACGCTCAATTCATCCAGCCCTAAACCTAATAAAATTGGTGTTGCTAAAGTATCTGCTGCCAATTCTCCACATAATCCTACCGAAATCCCAGCAGCATGAGCAGCTTGGATAGTTTGCTGCACCATTCGCAATACAGAGGGATGTAGCGCATCAACTAAATTTGCCACCCGTGGATTAGTGCGATCGCTAGCCATGATATACTGACTGAGGTCGTTAGTACCTATACTAAAGAAGTCTACTTCCGCTGCTAACTGATCTGCGATCGCAACTGCTGACGGAACCTCCACCATAATCCCCACTTTGATCGCTGCATTAAAGGGGATACCAGCTTGATTTAGTTCAGCCTGCACTTCACCCAAAATTACCTTAGCTGCACGTACCTCTGTTAGAGTGGCAATCATCGGCAACATGATCTTAATTTGGTGTCCTACACTGGCTCTCAAAATTGCCCGTAACTGAGTTTTAAACAAATCCAGATGATCCAAACAGAAACGAATTCCCCGCCAACCTAAGAAAGGATTAGCTTCTGGAAACCCTACTCTCAGATAAGGAAGTGGCTTATCACCACCGACATCTAGGGTACGAATAATCATGGGACGATTATCTAAAACTTGGGCGATCGCCTGATACACTTCAAGTTGTTCTTCTTCAGTAGGGGCGCTTGTCCGATCGAGATAGAGAAACTCAGTGCGGAGTAGTCCCACGCCTTCTGCACCGCTAGCCACAGCAACTTGGACATCATTTATACTACCAATATTGGCGAAAACGCTAATTTGCCGACCATCACGAGTAATTGCTGGCTGGTGTGCGGTAGCTCGTGCTTCCTGTTGGGCAGTTTGCCAAGCTTCTCGCTTTGCCTCCAGTAAATCTAGGATATATGATTCTGGTTCTACCCAAACTTTGCCACTTTCACCATCAAGTGCCATAAGTATACCATCTGCCACGTGCAACACCTGGGCATCCACTCCCAAAACTGCGGGAATACCCAATGTCCGGGCGATAATTGCACTGTGGGAGGTGGCGCTACCAGAAGTTGTACAAATACCCAACACTTTTGTTGGATCTAGCCTAGCGGTATCTGAGGGGGTTAAATCAGTCGCTACCAAAATCGCCGGTTCCGAAAGATGCAAGTTAGCAGGAGCATTCCCAGCGAGTAATCGCAGTACTCTTTCCCCTACATCTACAACATCGTCAACTCGCTCTTGCAGATAAGAATCCTCAAGTGTTCGGTAAGAAGTCACCACCTCATCTACTACAGCTTGCCAAGCCGCTTCAGCATTTATATGGTGGTCTAAAATACGCTGATGAGCCGCTTCTAACAATACTGGATCTTCTAAAAATAGTAATTGGGCATCGAAGATGGCAGCTTCAGCGTCACCAATTTGCAGAGATGCTTGTGAAAAAACGGCTTGAATTTCTTGTCTAGCAGTGTGAATGGCTGCTTGTACTCGTTGCCACTCTGATTCAGGATTATCTACGTGATATTCTGTAATTGTAATGTGGGTGGGTTGATAATGAACAACGGGTGCGATCGCTACTCCAACAGAAGCGGCAATTCCCGAAAGTTCGCCGCGAGTTGCTGGGGTAACTTTATGGTGAAATGCTGGTGGAGAATTCAAGACAACATTATCTTCACCCTCCGGGTTCGGCAGTCCCTCTTTGTTGGAACAACAAGACCGGGCTGCCTCACCAAAATTATTGGCGAATAATGCCTGTAATGCCGCCAGTGCTTCATCTGCATCAGAACCAGTAGCAGTAATCATCAGTTCGTGTCCTTGACGCGCTCCTAAAGTGGTGACTTGGTTAATACTGTCACCCCGAACTAGCTGAGTATTTCTAGTTAAATTCTGCACCAGAATTTGGCATTGAAACCGGGCTGCGGTTCCTACAAACTGGGCTGCGGGACGGGCGTGTAATCCTAAGCGATTGCTCACAATCAGCCGGATTTCTTGGATTGGAAATTCTGGGTTTCTGGCTTCGATGTTGTCACTGACAACTGACAACGGACTTACACCCAATTGAGTTGCTTTTGCCAGGAGTGCGCCGCGTGCTTCTGCCATGACTTGGTGAATGTTTCTACCAGCCGCCACCGCAACAACAGCAGCGATCGCACCTTCTACTAGAGGTGCTTCACACAAATACACTTTTTGCTGCTGTGCTTCTGGCAAAAACTCGATGGCCATTTCTGCACTTAGTAAAGCACTACCCAAATCCATTAATACCAAGACACCATCATCAGATAAAACAGAAGCGATCGCTTCGTAAACCTGAATCGGATCTGTACCCAATGGATTTTCAGGATCTTCAATCCCTGCTGCAATAGCAATGGAAACTTGACCTTGAACCATTTGCGCGGCGAGTTCCCGCACACCTAAAGCTAGTTGTTTACTGTGAGAAACGATAACAATTGCGATCGCTGCCATACCGCCAAACTTGTTGAGAGGTTTGCGTTTAGCTAGTTATCCATTGCAATTTCCCATTCCGCACCGCTAAAAACAGCGTTGATCTTGATTACAATTGCAACTGCCCGAAAATATTCCGGTCTTTCCAGCTAGAAATACGAATAAAATAGCCTTCTTTTACGGGAATACGTGGTATCCACTCATAAACACCATCGCTAGCGGTACGGGAAGAAATGTTTTGGATAAGTTTGTTTCCATCGTACAGCTTAATCGAGACATCGCCATCAAAATTATCCCGCCACAATATTAAATATGGCTGATCCTTCTTGGGAAGCACTTTCTTCACTGGCTGATCGATGGAGATTTGTGGCGCAACCTGATTTTTGGTTTTCTTACGGAATCCGAGATAATGAGGGAGGTTTCGCAAGGTAGGATTTTCTTGCGGATTAGACAGTTGGGGAACAATAATATTTCCGTTCTGGGAATTAAACAAATAAGTTGATCTGCCGCCGTCAACAGTAATGATGTCGCCTTTAACTCCTAATTTACGTAATAAATCTGCTGCCTCATCCAGAGTTGCTTTTTTCACCGTCATAATCAACAATAACTCGTCACCCTTAACACCATCTTTGTCTAGAGTCCCGATGACTTGATACTTATTTGCTTGGTTTTGAGCTAATACTTTTGCTGGATGATCGCTGTATCGGTAAGTGACAATCGCATTCTTCACTGCATTTTGGTTGAGGGGCGCACCGCTAACCTGGTCGTAATCGGTAATATATGCTTGCTTATTGTTCCAGACTAGGGCTTTGAGGTGAATATTACTATAGTATTTATCTTTTGGTTGCTTGATTGGGCCGTAGGGGCTAGTGCCACCACTGATAACTACACCATTTAGTTTAATAGGAAAGGATAATTGAGTACTAGATTGGTATTGTTCAAAAAAAGAACAATTAATTATCGAAAAAGCGTTATTTTTGTAAAATTTATTATATTCATCTGCAACTTCAGAAAACAACTTTCTTGGGAAATAAGGGCTGTAATATTCACCTTCTCCTTTATAATATTTACCCTCGCTTACACCCATGTTATCTACTTCTGAGATAATTTGGTCTATATGCATTTTGCCCAGATTAATAACTTGTAAATAGGCTTCATTCCCATTCGCTAACTCTTTTTTATATAGAGCCGCCCCGTCTATAATCTGGAGAGGCTGATAAGAAGATAAAGGGTTGAAAGTTTGGGCAATCCAAAAGCTGCTCAGAATTGGCAGCAAAAAAAGCAATAAATTGATTACAATATTCATCAGTATTTGATTGAGTTATAAATAAGTATTTGGAATTATAATTGAAATTTAAATATTAGCCAGCTTCTAAAGGCAAAATTTAATTCCACTAACCCTTATACTTATAAAGTAAATCAAGATGACAGCTCAATTTGAATACAGCCCTCTCAGCCATCCACAGGATATCCAGCAGCTGGCATATATCCTTGAGCAGTGTTTCATCAGCGCCCTTGGTGGTGAGGAAGCCTACATTAACCTGATTGGTGTAGAAAATTTCCGCATTATTCGGGGATTGGAGCAATTAGCTGGTGGATTAGCAACTCTTGACATGGGTCAGTGGTGGGGTGGTCAACGTGTACCAATGACAGGAATTGCCGCAGTGGGCATTGCTCCAGAATATCGCGGTTCGGGTACTGCGATCGCTCTCATGCAGCACACCCTCAAAGAACTTTATCATAGAGGTATAGCAATCTCCGTTCTTTATCCAGCCGTTCAAACTTTGTACCGAAAAGTAGGTTATGAGCAGGGAGGTAGCTGGTACATTTGGGAAGTTGCTACCAGGAATATCCAGGTGCGGGAGCAACCCCTACCTTTGCAACCGGTAGTAAGCATCAATCATGAAGTTTTTCATGAGCTATATCAGCAGCAGGCGAGAAAAACGCATGGATATTTAGACCGACATCCAGCAATTTGGGAGCGAATAATCCAACCAGATGAAAAGGAAAAAGTCTATGCCTATTTTATTGGTACCAAAGATCAACCCCAAGGCTACATCATCTTCACTCAAAAGCGAACAGAGGATGGTGAAATCCTCTGGGTGAAAGATTGGGTACTTGCTACAGTTGCTGCTACACAAACTTTCTGGTCTTTTCTGGCAAATCATCGCTCCCAAATTCACCAAGTGCGATGGAAGAGTTCTGCAATTGATTCTCTGACATTGCTACTACCAGAGCAAACTGCCAAGATATGCAGTCAGTTTCGCTGGATGCTGCGGGTAATAGATGTGGTTAAGGCGCTAGAATTGCGGGGTTATCCACCAGGAATCCAAGCCCAATTGCACTTAGAAATTCAAGATAATTTGCTAACAGGAAATAATGGTAAATTCATTCTTTCTGTCGCCAACGGACGTGGTGAAGTCACAAGAGGCGGAAAGGGTGAGTTGCAGCTAGATATCCGGGAATTAGCACCATTGTATACAAGTTTGTTCACCCCCTATCATTTGCAACAAGCGGGAAAATTGGATGGTACAGAAACGGCTATCTTAGCAGCTACTCAAATATTTACAGGTGCTTCACCTTGGATGGCTGATTTCTT
>CAZZZY010000432.1:0-5741 GCA_964658545.1 uncultured Acetobacteraceae bacterium
ACCACGCAATTATGGCTCAAATCTTAGTTGAAAATTTAGACCCCATTATTCTAGAAAAGCTAGAAACTCTTGCCAAACAACACCCACCTACTTATGACAGTTTATACTTAGTACTGGCTATTACTCAACAATGCCAGATGGTAACAGCAAAAGACGCAAAAACGCCTCTGCGCCTCTGCGTCTCTGCATGAGATATACCCTACCTACACCATCTCTGACGATGCCTGCATCATCTGCTGAGGCTGAGGCTGGAACATAAACAACGAGTACACAACATCTCGGCGGATGTTGACCATCATATCCAAGAAGAGTTCGTAACCCTCGCTCTTATACTCAATTAGCGGGTCTTTTTGACCGTAACCACGCAATCCCACCGATTCGCGCAAGGCATCCATTTGTTGCAAGTGTTCCCGCCACAAGGTATCAATGCGTTGCAAGATAAAGAAGCGTTCAGCTTGGCGCATCAGTCCGGGTTGGACTTGGTCAATTTGTGCTTCTTTGAGGTCGTAAGCAATTCGTACCTGTTCATGGAGGAAGGCTTTAATTTCAGTAACAGAAATATCCTCTAATTGATTTGGCTGCAAATCTGCTAGCAGATAGACGAATTCTTTGACTTTCTCAACCAACTTTTCTAACTCCCACTCTTCCGAGGGTAAGTCTACGTTGATGTAGTAATCAACGATGTCATCCATCGTTTTTTCCGCGTACTTGATTACCTGTTCTTTCAAATCTTGACCTTCTAACACCCGGCGGCGTTCAGCATAAATAGCACGACGTTGATTATTCATCACCTCGTCATACTCAAATACCTGCTTCCGAATATCATAGTAGTAGGTTTCTACTTTTTTCTGTGCGCCTTCCAAACTGCGGGTAAGCATCCCAGATTCAATGGGCATATCTTCTTCCACTTGGAAGGCGTTCATTAACCCAGCAACACGTTCGCCACCAAAAATCCGCAGTAGGTTGTCCTCTAAACTGAGGAAGAATCTCGTGGTTCCAGGGTCGCCTTGTCTTCCTGCACGTCCGCGCAACTGGTTGTCAATCCGCCGTGATTCGTGGCGTTCTGTACCAATTACGTGCAAACCACCGATTCCCACTACCTCATCATGTTCGCGGGTAGTAAATTGTTCGTATTCCTGCTTAATGCGCTTGTAAGCTTCCCGCAACTTTTGAATCACTGGGTCATCGATGGGAGCTTTTTCTGCGGCTACAGCCACCTTGTCTTCAGCTTCTAATTCCGGTAAACTGCGATCGCCATACTCACGGACTGCAATTTCTACTGCTTCTTTGAGTAGTTTTTCTGTCTCTTTTGTCAATTGGGTGGGGAAAATTTCTGGTGAAGCCCGCCAAGTTTTGACTTTTTTGCCAGGGACAAAGCCTTGACCACTACCGTGTCCTATAGGCAATCCGGCTGGTCTTTGAACGCCAAAGCTATCTTCATCTTCTGGCATGACGATGCGGGGCATGAAGTATTCCCGCAGCTTCAGACGTGCCATATATTCGGAGTTACCACCCAAGATGATGTCTGTACCTCTACCAGCCATGTTGGTAGCAATTGTAACGGCACCCCTGCGTCCCGCTTGGGCGACGATTTCCGCTTCCCGTTCGACGTTTTCCGGTCTGGCGTTGAGTAATTCGTGGGGAATCTCCAGTTGCTTCAGCAGCCGGCTGAGAAGTTCGGATTTTTCGACGCTAGTGGTTCCGACTAACACGGGTCTGCCGAGTTGGTGCATTTCGGCACATTCTTTAGCGATCGCACCCCACTTACCTGCTTCTGTCTTAAAGACCATATCAGACAAGTCTTCGCGTCTTCTGATTTGGTTGGTAGGAATTACCGTAACTTCTAGTTTGTAAATTTTTTCAAATTCTGGTTCTTCCGTTTTTGCCGTTCCGGTCATTCCACCCAGTTTTGGATACAGCAAGAACAGATTTTGATAAGTAATTGTCGCTAGAGTTTGGGTTTCTGGCTGAATCTCTTCGTGTTCTTTGGCTTCAATAGCCTGGTGTAGTCCATCACTCCAACGCCGTCCTGGTAGCACCCGACCGGTAAATTCATCTACAATTACCACTTCCCCATTGCGGACGATGTAATTTACATCCTTGAGGAAAAGTTCTTTGGCTTTAATCGCATTGAAAACGAAGTGCGCCCAAGGATCTTCTGGGTCAAATAAATCTGTAACTCCCAAAAGATTTTCGGACTCAGCAAAGCCTTCATCTGTCAACAGCACATTACGGGCTTTTTCATCCACATCATAATGCTCATCTTTTTTGAGCGTGAATGCGATTTCGGCAGCTTGCAGATACTTTTCTGTAGGTCTTTCCACCTGCCCTGAAATAATCAGAGGTGTCCGCGCCTCATCAACTAAAATCGAGTCTACCTCGTCAATCACGCAATAATTGAATGGGCGTTGCACCACATCTGCCATTGATGTCGCCATGTTATCCCGCAGGTAGTCGAAGCCGACTTCGCTGTTGGTGACATAAGTGATATCGCAATCGTAGTTTTTTTGGCGTTCACTAGGAGTCATGCTTGACTGGATTAGCCCTACACTCAGCCCCAAGAACCGATGCACCTGCCCCATCCATTCAGCATCCCGACGAGCCAGGTAATCGTTCACAGTGATGACGTGTACACCTTTCCCAGTTAGGGCATTTAAATAACTCGGCAAGGTTGCTACAAGTGTTTTACCCTCACCGGTTTTCATTTCGGCAATCTGTCCTACGTGTAAAATGATACCGCCAAGCAGTTGGACATCAAAATGTCGCAAGCCTAAGACTCGCCGTCCTGATTCCCGAACAACGGCGTAAGCTTCTGGCAATAGGTCATCCAGGGCTTCGCCTTTGGCCAGCCGTTGTTTAAATTCGACGGTTTTACCTTTTAACTCTTCATCAGAAAGAACTTTAATTTCTTCCTCTAAAAGGTTAATTTCAGTAACAGAAGGCTGGTATTTTTTAAGCTTACGAGCGTTGGGGTCGCCCAACAAAAGTTTTAACATGGCAGGTTATAGAACTGAATCAAGGGGATGGGGATTATAAAGGGTCGGCATTGATTATAAACATTTAACCCAGCCCAACCGTCTTGGTCGTGGATGGGTCTGAAATGAGAATTACCTCAAAAACAGGAGAAAAACTAGCCAATCATTTAATAATAGTGATTGGTTTTAACTCTTATCTTATATTTAGTCTTTCTTCATAGTATCATTTTGCCTCAAGATGGGGCCAGAGAAGGAGTGGGGGAATAGAGTTCCTCACTCCTAACTTTTAACTCCTCACTTCCATTCTGCTGTCAGGCGGCGAAAATTGTAATCACTAGCGCTGGGATGACAGCTGACACAGCTGCCAACCTGGACGGGACGTGGTAACTTAACTCCTGGATGCAAAGCTTTGAAATAACGCGAGTTGTTGACGCGATAGGGTGTTTCTTCATCGTCTAGCTGGACACGGGAGAAAGTCGAAATATATTTCCACACCAAGATGCGCTGTGGATCAACTAAAGGCTTTAGTTGTGCGCCGTAGTGTTGCGAGTCTTGCAGGAGATTTTTCCAAGTTTGGGTGGGTAAAACGGCTGGTGGTAAGGCGATGTGGCATGTGGAGCAGTTTTCCAAATACAGTTCTTGCCCTAGTTGGTACTGTGCAGGTACTACATCAACAGTGCCAATTTCGGCGGGGGGAGTAGCACTTTGGGCATTAGTTGCCAAGGCTAGAAGCCAACCCATAGCTAGGCTCCACGTTACGATTACCAGAAGTAACCCGAAAAATTGGCGTTTGAATTCACGTTCGGCGCTTTGCTGTAACGCTTGGCGTTGGCGTAGCCCGCCGTAGGCATCGCGGGTTTTGTGCTTAACAAAAATTGACATTCCTCACATTCCCAGATACTTAGAAGTGGCGCTTGTGCTAATCATAAGACTTACGCAGTATTGGCAGTGTTTCAGATTGTCAGTAATTTTAGCAATGGCAAGCCGCATAACACTGACTATGCAACAAAAAATCTCTTGGTAATTTTAACCTGACTCATTAGAAAAATTCAGTTAAAATATCTCGGATTTCATTTGCATTAATATCTTCTCTGTCAGATTTGGGATAAATCGTTAGTAGCAAAATACTTGTAGGGGACTCAACTTGATAAATTAATCGGTATCCAGCACTCTTACTTTTTGGATACTGCTGTTGCGAACTCTCACCTTGTAAACAATATACTCCTCACCAATGCCCGTAATGCGATCGCCGACAATATTCCCCTGTTATAATTGCTCAATAATCAATCGGTTAAATATCAGAGCGAATATTGCGAAATCTTTTAGAAAGATCGCGCAAGTTTTGTTTATATTCAGGAGTTAAATTGATTAACACCAATGGCTGCTCATTCGGCATCGATTCCCTCCCACATTTCGGATAATGGCAGGCGTTGCCCAGCTTTTGCTTGCTGCAAAGCTCTTCTCAAGCTGGCTTTAATCTCCTCAACGGGTGTATGATCAGGATCAACCTCTTCTGCTTCTGCCTGTTCTGGAACCAACACAATTATCCCAACCTGATGAAGATAAGTGTTTCCCTGAATCGGCTCATCTAGAAGCAGGTTTCCCTGAGAGTCAATCCTGCCGGTAACTTCGATCGCTTTCATTTGTTTTCTATCTTCTTTTGTAGAAGATCCTAACATTTGAAATCCAAGCAATATAAGGGGATTTAAGTTTATCCCTGACTTTAGGTACAGAGTTGCATTGGATTTCAGATTCTGTTAGTAGTATTTCAAGAGAAAGCAATTACAGCAAAATTGAGAAACAACTGTTATCTACCTTTTTTACCTTAAGGAATAGAAACCGATCGCAATAATCGCTCAACAACAGTTCTAGCATTTCGTCCTCCTCTAGGAATCAGGCGATGGCAAAGAACGTGAGGGACGAGAAATTTCACGTCATCGGGAATAGCATAATCACGCCCTAATAGAAAAGCTAGCGCTTGGGCAGCCCGTTGTAATGCTAATGTACCACGCGGACTGACACCAAGGGCGATTTCCTCATCTTGGCGTGTTACCCTCACCAATTCGAGGATGTACTGTTGTAAGGAGGTTGCCACTTTTATTTGAGAGCAGAGGTAACGCAATTCCTGTACTTCTGCCAAGGTAATACAGGGCTGCAAATCAGCAACCTTCACGCCATTTTGAAGATTTTGCAGCATTTGGAGTTCTTCTGCTTCGGAAGGATAGCCCAAACTCAGCGACAACATGAACCGATCCATTTGCGCTTCCGGCAGAGGAAAAGTACCTTGATACTCAATAGGGTTTTGAGTGGCAATGACAAAAAACGGCTGGGGAACTGGACGAGAAACACCATCGACTGTTACCTGATGTTCTTCCATCACTTCGAGCAAAGCTGACTGAGTGCGGGGTGTAGCGCGGTTAATTTCGTCAGCGAGAAGGATATTGGCAAAGACTGGCCCAGGAAGAAAAGTAAATTCGCCGCTTTTTGGGTTCCAGATATTAGTGCCAGTGATATCAGTTGGCAATAAATCGGGAGTACATTGTAGCCTTTGAAACTTGCCATCCAGTGAACGAGCTAGGGATTTAGCGAGCAGGGTTTTGCCAACACCAGGGACATCTTCTAAGAGGGCATGACCACCACCTAGCAAAGCAACTAGCACTAAGCGGATTGCCTCATCTTTGCCAACGATGGTAAGAGCCAGATTTTGTGTTAAAGCGTCAATTTTTTCTCTCATGCAGTGTGGGGAGTAGGGAATAGGGAATAGGG
>CAZZZY010000433.1:0-5721 GCA_964658545.1 uncultured Acetobacteraceae bacterium
CCCAAGTGGAAGAACTGGCGTGTCTCCCCAAGAGGAGCAACTCCGGGGGATTTAAATTAGGCATCAAAACCTGCTGTCTATAGAGACAGGGGACTTAAACCCCCAAACTTAGTTAAAGTTAATAAAGCCCTACTCAGACAGAGAATTGAGTATAAATAAAACTGGTAATAATCCTGATTTTAGTGCAATACCAGTGTAGTTACTAATTTAAGTACTGTCGTTGCTTATATTACACTGCTTGACTTAGTATAAATAATTTTATGTTATCTAATCTAGATTTAATTCGAGAGTTTGTGCAAAGCTCTATCCAGAAAAAAGAAGTTTTGTTGTCAAACCCTGCTTTGACAGCACAAACAGTGTATAAGACTAACCAACTGACAGCAAAAGCTGAAGGTGTGATTGCCACCGCCCAACTATCTAACACACTATCTGAATTCTTGATTTCTCCAAAATCATCCCAGTGGGAATTGATAAATCAGGCATTAGCAGAATACAATTATATCCTCAAAGGAGAAGTAGATAATCGGGGTTTTTATCAGTATCAATACTGCGAAGTTCCCAAAGGCTATAGGATGCACTGTACTAGATCTGTACTTTTATGGCGAGCTTGGTGGAAATATCGCAAGTATGCTTTAAGACCAGGGATTCCCTTGGAACTTCTGATCAGGACACGGGATTCATGGTATCCAATTAGAGATTTAATTATTAGCGACGGACTTCTTTATATCAAAACCTTGGGAAGTGAGATAGCTCTTGACTCAGAAGACTTGGTTACTTGGTTAAGCAAAATTGATGTAACCAAAATTAAAGAAATACCTAGTACGGAGACATAAGTGTGAGTAGATGCGTACAGATATACTGTACGCCCCTCCAGCCGATGGATTATTTGTAAAGATTTGTGAAAGTGGGATGACAATATATTAGGCAAAGGACGTGAAAAAAATGAAGGGACTTTGGCTCGAAAACAAGCAATTGCAATTACGCACGGATATTCCCATTCCTGAACCACCACCAGGAGAAGTCTTAGTGCGCGTCTTGCGTGCGGGTATCTGTAACACTGACCTGGAACTACTCAGAGGCTACTATCCCTACACTGGTATTTTGGGGCATGAATTTGTCGGTGTTGTTGAAAAAGGGCCAGAACACTTGCTTAACCAACGCGTAGTTGGAGAAATCAACGCTGTGTGTGGGCATTGTCGGTTTTGTCGTAGCGGACAATCAACTCATTGCGAAAATCGCACAGTTCTAGGTATTGTCAACCGGAATGGAGCCTTTAGTGAATACCTCTGTTTGCCGATAGAGAACCTGCATCCCGTACCTGAGAATGTGCCAACAGAAGTAGCAACATTTACCGAACCTATAGCAGCAGCTTTAGAAATTCAGCAGCAAGTGTCATTGCGTCCAAACGATCGGGTGCTAGTGGTTGGAGATGGCAAACTAGGGCAGTTGGTAGCCCAGACACTAGCCCTAACTGGCTGTGAACTCTTAGCTGTGGGGCGACATCGAGATAAACTCGCTAACTTAGAGGCACGGGGAATAAAAACTGGTTTAACTGATGCTGTCAAAGATCGATATTTCGATATTTCAGTAGAATGTACTGGCAACCCAGAAGGATTTGCGATCGCCCGTCGCGCCCTCCGTCCCCGTGGTACGCTTGTCCTTAAAAGTACTTATGCTGGTAACCTCAGTCTGGATGTTTCCTCTTTGGTAGTGGATGAAATCACCCTTATCGGCTCCCGTTGTGGCCCCTTTGCCCCAGCCCTCCAGCTACTAGCTACAGGACAAGTTGACGTGCAACCCCTGATTCATGCCACCTACCCCCTCATTGAAGGGCTTGCGGCTTTTGAACACGCTCAGAGTCGGGGTGTTTTGAAGATATTGTTAGAGATTAGTTAATGGGCATTGGGCATTGGGCATTGTTATTCTTCTCCTGCCCCTCCGCCCCTCTGCCCCCCATCTCCCTCATCTCCCTCATTCCCTCAATACAGATAAGGATTCGTCTTCGGTTGATAGTCAGAACAATTGATCGCTTCTTCTGTATTGGCAATAGAAGGGCGTACAGTACATTTAAGACGGTAATTGTCGGTAAAAAATTGGCAACCAGTACAGGGAATTTGATGCATTTGCTTCGCTGTAGTTACACTATCTCGCGCCGCCGCCCAGAGATTTAAAACAATAAGAATAATTACAGTCCAAGCAACTACAAAGCAAATTGGGACTAATAAAGGTTGAATCCCATGAAGCAGGAAAGATATCAGTTTAAACACGGTATGTCCTGATACAAATTAGGAATTAGAAGTATATTAACTCCTAACCGGAGACAGAGCGTCTCTGGCTTTGCTCCTAATTCATAACTTCTCGATATAGAAGTAAGTAAGTCGGCGTTAACAATTCAAAATTCAAAATTAAAGACATTTTCAGAGGGGGATTTAAACCCCGACTGAAACTGGTGCTACGTGTATGTAGGGGTCTTAAACCGTTGAGTATGGGGACTGACGCGATCCGTTAAATGCCAGCATGACCCAGCGCTAAACCTGTTACCAGCATTCCTAGAACAAGGAAAGGTTGGGCGCTAGCTTGGTACTTGACATCATTTTTCACAGGGTCGCGCAGAAAATACATATCCTGCAAGGTGATTTGCGGGATGATTAACAGCACTAATATTGCTGCATACAAATTTTCATGGATACTGACCAAATAAGCTGCGATAAATCCTTGAAATACATCAATTGTCACTACACAAATCCAAGCCGCAGTGGTAATACCAAACATTACGGGTAGTGACTGTAATCCTAGCTGGCGATCGCCTTCTACACTCTTAAAATCATTGACAATGGCAATACCTAATCCAGCCAAGCTGTAGAACATTGTCAAAATCACAATTGTGGAATTGAGATCGCCAAACAAAGCGTGTCCTGTAGACCAAGGTAGGGTGATATAGCTTGCACCCAAGGCGTAGCTACCTAGCCAGCCGTTTTGCTTGAGTTTCAGGGGAGGTGCAGAATAAATGTAGGCGATGAAAGAACCGATAATGGCGATCGCTGTAATTGTCGGGAATTCATGACCAGACCACACATCTAGCACAAACGCCAAACCAATACCAGCAATCAGTAATACCCAAATCTGAATAATTACCTGGGGTAGGGGAATTGCCCCAGAGGGAATCGGGCGATAGGGTTCATTGATGGCATCGATTTCGCGATCGTAATAATCATTGAGGATTTGGGTGTAACCTGTCATCAATGGCCCAGCCAGTAACATACAGGTTGCTACTTTCAAGACATTTTCTAGCGTCCAAGTATAGTTACCCGAAGAAGCCGCACCACAGACTACACCCCAAATTAGGGGAATCCAGGTAATCGGCTTCATTAGCTGCAAACGAATTTTCCAAATTGAAGTTTCCCCAGCCGCTGCACCTTTCATCCCCAGTAGCTGCCTAGTTTTCGCATTGCGATCGCTCGTTGCTATTGCTTGTTCGCCAGGATTAATTGCTACTGAGTCTATAGCCTCAGTTGGGTTGGGGTCTGGGGTAATGGGAGTTGATTCTGACATAATTTTTACTGATTAATTAGGTATTGGGCATTGGGCAATGCCCATACCTGATAACTTAAAACGAAATTATCAAATAATTATTCTGAAACTTTGCTCCAGCAACGGATCTGCCACTCAAAGCCGGGGGTAAGGGAATATTCCGTCTTTGGTCTCCTGCATCTATCGTGACTTCTGGCCCATATTGGGTAAGTTTGACTTGTTTTTTGTCAAAACCTGGCAAGAATAAGCGTACTTGACGCTCGTGGATGTCTATTTCAATTGGCTTAGGAGCTTGTAACGCTTGTGCTTCAAAGTTGGGTAGAGCGTCTATTAGTGATTGCCAGTCACCTGTGGTTGAGTCGGGAACGACGCTCACAGGTAGGGGTATAAATTCCTCTGACAGATTGACATTTGTCTCAGGAGACACAAGTAGAACACCACCTACAGTTAAACCAATTTGTTGAGCGCTACCCCACAAATAACGAGCATTTGCTACCTCAATGGGATCTCCTGTGGTCACTAAGAAAGCAGCGACCCGCTTGGGATCAGCAAGAGCGGCTCTCCCCTTTTCCAAGAAATTATTGACTTGATTGGTGGGCCCTGTAAAGTTATCTGCTGTCCAGTTGATATTGAAAAAGCTGCTAATTAGAGGTTGAATTAAGGGCGATTCAGTAATTGTCTTCCCCAAATCGGAGTTGACAAACAATTGCCGAAATCGCCGGACATACCAACTAAGAGATTCTGGCAAACCCAACATTCGCAACGTTAAAGAATCGCCTGTGCCATCGTAAACGATCGCATCATATTTGCCACTGGCATCATATTCGCGGATAGCATTGAGGGCTAGGGCGCTGTCCATCCCTGGTAATACTACCAGTTCTTGACCAAAAACGTCTTTGAAGATGGGTGTGCGGAGATATTGCGCCTCAAGTTTCTTCACTTCGTCCCAGTTCCGTTCTAGCAGTAAAGATGATTTAAACTGTACCGCCTGTAATTTGGGAGCGATTTCTTGAGGATCGGCAGCAATGGAAGTACCCAACAGGATTGATAATGTTGGTTCTGCTTGTCCTGCTAGGAGTACGCGCTTGCCTTGACTTGCCAATAATTTGGCGGCGGCGATCGCAATTTTGGTACGAGCGGTGCCGCCTTTGCCCAAAAATGTCAATATTAGAGCCATTACTTGATTCCTATTTTCACCGCCGGTCTTTTCAATTCCAACTTAGCATTCAACAAAGATTCTCAGCCTGTGGTTTAAATTTCAGATGCCAAGAAAAACTCGGTTCTGAGTTCTTTACAACTACACAGGTTTGATTTCATCTTCAAAAAACCAAGTGGAAGTATTGTCGTCAAACAGCACCACTACACCGATCCCAGCATCAATGACTTTGTAGCCTTGGATGATGCCCACTTGTCCTAGTTTTTTCACAATTGGGGGAGAAACGCGATCGCGCAAGCGAAAGACTTTAACCTTTTGTCCGATTTCCATGCCTGATTACAATGCAACAAACCTTCGTCTCAGTGTAGCGGAATCCGTGACTCAGCTTTCACAAATTCAGGGGAGAAAATTCCAAACTCCTGACCTCACAGCTTAAAATTAAATCAACAATCAAACAGGTACATACCCAATGTTGGTCACAGCGCAACAGCTAGAACAGCAGATGCCCGATGCGACTCGGTTATTAAGTGATGAGCCGGAGATGGAAACTTCATTGCACTATATGCAGCTATTGCTGCTGGTAACTTCCCTTGAGTGGCTGTGGCGTGACTGTAATGATTTCTTTATAGGTGCGAATCTAACAATTTATTTTAGCCGTCAGCAGTTGCGAAATCGAGATTTTCGAGGCCCAGACTTTTTTTTGGTCAAGGACACCGAAAAGCGATCGCGTAATTCGTGGGTAGTCTGGGAAGAAGATGGTCGTTATCCAGATTTGATTATTGAATTACTTTCTGAAAGTACGGCTGATCTTGACCGTAATTTAAAGAAAAATCTTTATGAAAATCGATTTCACACACCAGAATATTTTTGGTTTTCACCGGAAAATTTGGAATTTGCGGGTTTTGAATTGGTAGGTAACAAGTATCAGGAAATTATCCCCAATGCGCGGGGATGGTGTTGGAGCGATGTGCTTAGGCTCTACTTAGGCGTAGAAGGATCTAAATTGCGTTATTTTACACCTGATGGTGATTTAG
>CAZZZY010000434.1:0-5710 GCA_964658545.1 uncultured Acetobacteraceae bacterium
ATAACCAAGTTTGGTATCAGGTAGAGGTGAGTGCATTTAATGACGGTAAAAGCTGGCTAAATTCCCCCTTTGAGAATTTGAACCTACCCAAAACTGATGTCGCCAAATTTTTCTGGAAAACTTTGGGAATCACTTCTGACCCTGAAATCCAGATTGTGGTCTGGTTGCCAAATGGAGAACAACAAGTTACTATAGCCGCTATCAAAGCGGTGCAACTACAGGGTAAAGTTTTGCGCCTGTTAGCTGCTGGCCCAAAAATTCCAGAGAATCAAAACGATGTTCTCCAACCCAAACCTCTAGGCCTGACAAATGCAGCACTGGAATGGGTACAACCATCCCCCATTACTCTACAAGAACTGCATCAACAAAATCCCCAAGGGGTGGAGGTAATATTATCGAGTGTGTGGCACTCTTTACAGCAATCTGGTGAAGTTCCGGCTGGTGCTATTCCTAGCTTTGAGCAGATGCAGGGAAAGTTGGGTAGTTGGCCCGTTCAAGTGATTGATTTAACAAATAACGCCAAACCAGAAATAATACTGACTATCTCCGCAGCAGCAATAGCATCCTTAAATCAGTCTACACCTGAAATCCAGGCGGAAAATATAGAGCAACGCCGTGACCGGACTATAATTTTGTCTGATAACAATGAAGTCATCTACACAGATTTTACAGGAAACGACTTACAGAGACTCTCTGCGATCGCCAGGCTTTCAGGCGTGCAATCCTTAGCTTTATTAGTAGAAAATGCTCATAACTACAGTTTGAGGCGCTGGTCAGAGAAAAATCAGCGCTTTGAATAGCACGCCCCCTAATCAAATTTATCCCTTACTCAAATTTAAATTAGAGAGGTACTTGGCGATCGCTATCTCCAAAATTGACTTATTCTTTTTGGTTAGTTTCGGCTAGACGCTGGTGCTTCAGATTTTCCAACTGCTGCAATAGGGAGTCTACCTCTGCTTGTAAATGCATAAATTTAGCTTGCTGATCGTCTTGATAATAAGACTTGGTTAATTTACTGACCCAGTTAGTGTGGGACTCGTGATCGGAAACACTAGATAAACAAGTAGGCATCGCTAATTAAATCCATAATTTAACTCACACCATTAGAAATATTATAATAATGCTCTTTTAGGCTTTATTAAATTATTTGTATATTTTCAATCAATTACTCTAATGGATTTCAGGTTCAATCATAAGAGACGGTGATCGTAACGGCTATGTTCCAAAGAAAACACCGCCCCAAATGTGCTTACCCAAATTTTTGTCACCGAAATCCCGCCCAGAAGCGAGTTATGAGGCCAAATGGTAACAAAGCTCAAGATTGAAAAAATGTTAGGAATGACTTGGGCAAGCACTTGCTACAGGCTACTGCCAAGGAGATACAGCGCGTTGCGTATTTAACTGGTATTCTAAATAAAAATGGCAAGTGAAACACCTGCACGACAAAAAAATAATATTCTTTTGGAATTAAGGGGCTGGGACAGAGCCAAGAAAAATTCACTTTCTTCCTCTTGCCCATCCTGCGCTTCTCTATGCCACCCTCTCTAAAATATCCGAATCCTTACATTAAGAAATTTTAAATCCCGTGACTTTGAGCCTGTCTGTTGCTAAATCTCATCGCCAACCCTGGCCCGGACTGATAGAAGCCTATCGCCAATACTTGCCTGTCAGCGAAAAAACACCGATTGTCACTCTGTTGGAGGGTAACACACCTCTAATACCAGTACCAGCGATCGCAGAACGTATTGGTAGACAAGTACGGGTTTTTGTAAAATACGACGGTCTCAACCCCACCGGCAGTTTCAAAGACCGGGGGATGACTATGGCAATTTCCAAGGCCAAGGAAGCAGGGGCAAAAGCAGTAATTTGTGCCAGCACGGGTAATACCTCAGCCGCCGCCGCCGCCTATGCCAGACGTGGGGGGATGAATGCCTTTGTATTGATTCCCGACGGTTATGTGGCACTGGGTAAATTAGCCCAAGCATTACTATACGGTGCAGAAGTACTGGCAATTAAAGGTAATTTTGACCAAGCGCTAGAAATTGTCCGCGAGATGGCCCAAAGCTATCCGATAACTTTGGTGAATTCGGTCAATCCTTACCGCCTAGAAGGGCAGAAAACAGGAGCCTTTGAAATTGTCGATGCGCTGGGTGATGCACCAGATTGGCTGTGTATCCCCGTAGGCAATGCGGGAAATATCACAGCATATTGGATGGGGTTTTGTCAATATCATCAAGATGGAAAGTGCGATCGCTTGCCCCGAATGATGGGATTCCAAGCCGCAGGTGCAGCCCCATTAGTACACGGTCAGCCCGTGGCGCATCCCGAAACCCTAGCGACAGCAATTCGCATTGGTAACCCTGCTAGCTGGGAATTAGCGATCGCAGCCCAAACAGCAAGTCAGGGAAATTTCCACGCCGTTACAGATGCAGAAATTCTCGACGCTTATCGACTTTTGGCAGCATCAGAAGGGATCTTCTGCGAACCTGCTAGCGCCGCTTCTGTAGCGGGGTTGTTGCAGGTAAAAGACCAAATTCCTACAGGGGCGACAGTGGTTTGTGTCCTCACAGGCAATGGTCTAAAAGACCCAGATACAGCTATTAAACACAATCACAGTCAATTTAAACAGGGTATAGCAGCAGAATTGGGCGCAGTCGCTGAGGCAATGGGATTTTAAGCTGATACAAGCCCCTAAATTTATTTTTGGGGATTATTAATTTTGAATGCGTGAATTTTGAATTCGGAGCGAAGCAACGTGACTCATTCTACTGATATTGCTACCTTAGCCCGGTGGATGGCAGCTGACTTTAGTAATCAAGAACAAGCTTTTGAAAATCCGCCTTTTTATGCCCACATTCGCGTATGTATCCGTCCCCTTCCCTGGGAATTGTTCTCAGGGGTAAGTTTGTTTCTCGAACAAGCTTATGATTTTATGCTCAATCAACCGTACCGGATGCGGGTAATGAAGTTGATTCCGGCAGAAAACCACATTATTATTGAACACTACACTCTTAAAGAAGAACAAAAATTTTACGGTGCATCTCGTGACCCTGAACGCTTAAAAGTTTTATCAGTTGACCAATTGCAAAAAATGTCAGGTTGCAACATGGTTGTAGAGTGGACAGGTAATAGCTTTAAAGGCAGGGTTGAACCAGGTAAAGGCTGCATAGTAGTTCGTGACGGCAAAAATACTTATCTAGATAACGAATTTGAGATTGACGCTAAAGAATTTTTCAGCCTCGACCGAGGAAGAGATTTAGACACTGATGAACGTCTGTGGGGTTCCATCGCCGGCCCATTTCACTTTGTCAGATGGGCTAACTTTGCTGATGAAGTCAAGCTAATCAATGGGCTAGATGCTCAAAGTTAGCCGCTTGTGGGTAGATGTTGGTGAACGTCCATAGAAAGCCCGAACAAGCACGGGTAAGGGATGCTAAATTATTCCTGCGTCATCATGATAGAAGTTTTGATTAGCGATCGCTAATCAAAATGTAACGATAACCTGGACGGTGACAGCAAGACTAAAGATTACCAGAAACATCCAGTTCACCCCACTATCTCTACTTGGGAGTCTTGTGCTACTCTTGTTAAGATAACGCTGTTGGCTACCCTAAGCTATCGAGCAATATGTGTATGTGGCGGCATAGCCAAGTGGTAAGGCAGAGGTCTGCAAAACCTCCATCCCCGGTTCAAATCCGGGTGCCGCCTTCTAACTCATTATTTGTCACTGTTAACAGATTAATGTCCACATTGACAAGTTATACTCTAAACGGGTAAAAAGTTTACTTTTGCAAAAGACCTGAAACCTAGATTCAGCAAGGCATCTAGCTTGGCAGTCAAAAAGTCCATTGCCGGTACCCTGCGGGTACTCCGTTGGAGAACTCGAAGAGTAGCCGCTTCTCTCCGAGACGCTCCGCGAACGCGTCTACGTTAAAAAAATTGACTTTGGCAAGGAGTTTTAGCCTTAACCCAAGGGTATTGCTATATAGGCAATCTAATAGTCAGTGCCATTAAAAAACCTGCCAATCTTTTGAAAAGACTAACAGGTATGGCTTATCATCAATCGGAGCGGCGGGATTCGAACCCACGACCTCCACTACCCCAAAGTGGCGCGCTACCAAGCTGCGCTACGCCCCGGTCAGAATTACCATCGTACAGCAAAACTATAGGATGATCAAGAGGAAATTTAAAAAACTTTAAGCATCCCAGTAGCTTGCAGTAAATTTGGAACAGCAGAAACATCCCACTTACCCTCTACACATCGCCCTGTATTCAAGATGAAGCGCAGACTATAATCATGAGGATAGCCTTCCACCTCCATCCATAATAAATCGCTTTCGGCTTCACAAGCAATTTTTTCCTCTTCCATTAATTCCGTTGCGAGTTGTTTCATGGTGTCTGCTAGCTGTGCTAGTAGACGGCAAAAATCATTCAACTCAGCTTCGGTTAACTCAATTGCCCAATCATCTGTACCCACTAAACCCTGAAACTCAGATGCATCAGGATTCCAGCCAATACGCCAACCATATCCA
This sequence comes from uncultured Acetobacteraceae bacterium, assembly GCA_964658545.1. GTDB lineage: Bacteria > Cyanobacteriota > Cyanobacteriia > Cyanobacteriales > Nostocaceae > Nostoc. The sequence continues at coordinate 4,533 of CAZZZY010000434.1, forward strand.
CTTTTGATAACGCGTTCCATAGGTTAGTTTTTTAAACTGGTCATTTCAGTAGTTCGGCACCTCCTCGTTGGGGTGGCTGTGGGGTGGTTGCTCTACTAGGACTGGGTGCGGTATTGGGGCTGGGAGATAGGGTATTTTGGGAAGTAGGATTAAATATGTTGACTAAGACTTGCACTAGGGCATCTCGCTGGCTGCGGGTGAGGTGAGCGATCGCAGCTTTATCACCTTCCATAGGATTTTCCTTTAGTGAATCATTCCCTGGATAGCTAGTATCATACATAATTTCATTCACACCCAGGTAATCAGCTAAAGTTAGCTTCCAATCTAAGCGATAAATTGGGGCCCGCCCTTTGGTATAAATATGGTATCTAATCAGGCGATTTGCCAAGGTGTTGTTTTCGGCAACTTTCCCATTTTCTCTGCTGATATACTTGTTTTCTCGTGGAAAATCTGGCAATTGCTCATATACTAACTGCCAAACATCGCTAGGGGTGATTCTCTGAGCATAAGCAGGTTGGATACTAAATAAATTTCTGTGTATTGATTTACCTGCCCCTGTACCCCAAAAAATTACACTCACCACCATTAAGGCAATCAGTATTCGTGTTAGCGGGGCGTTTAGTCTGTGCTGAGTTCCGAGTTTTGAGAGGAGTGATCTAGGTAGAAGTTTTTTCTGGTTCATAGAACGATATTTTGAAGTGAGAGTGCGATCGCACTGCATTTTTACTCAGTAACTCCAGTTGCGACAAGGGAGGGAACCTCCGCAACGCACTGGCTCCTCAGCACTCTCAACTCACCACTGTATTTTATAGTTCGCCGATAATCTCTGGCTGAGTCAATTCATCAGACATTTCGATAATTGCTCTTAGCACTGGCTTCATTATCGCATCTTCGTTATTTTCAAAGTCTTCATAACGCCGACGTTTAGCACGATTTGCCACCTGAACTGTAATGCGGTAACGATTCGAGGCTGCACTAATCAGCTCCTCAGCCCGGTGCATAATCTGAGATTGAGTTGTCTCGAACTTAGAACGCTTTAGCATAATCAGTGGTTCTTGGGGTCATTCCCCAGTGTAGCAGTACTAATAAATCTGCTGCCGTGTATTTAATCGCCAGTAACCTCTCTGTTGATAGAGGCTAAGAGACTTCTAGTCACTTTATAAGTAACTTATAATACT
>CAZZZY010000435.1:0-5702 GCA_964658545.1 uncultured Acetobacteraceae bacterium
GAATAGAGGCAATGAAAATGGTTGGTCGAGGCTCCAAACACTGAGGAGATTCTGAGAAGTAGGTGGCAATGGGCCACTTATACCATGCCTCAGACAATCTGTAAATGTGAATCTTTTAGCAAGGTTCATACTTTTCTAATTTTAGCTAGCACTTCTAGTCTAGGCTTGGGTTTGGGATGGTTAGGACATAGGATTTTTCAATACAGGTTCTAGGCTTCTGGTTCAATGCCGAGCGATCGCCTCTATAAAAGTATCACCATCGAAAATATAGGCAAAAATAAAACCATCACTTTAGGATGAGGTGGATTATGGGTAAAGAAGAACAATTACTTGAACACTGGCGAGAACTCACACCTGAAAAACAGCAAAAAGTTTTCGAGTTTCTTGAAGCGCTGAAATCTGAATCAGATGCAACAGAAATTATTACCGAATATATTCCACAAACGCCCTTAGCTAAGAAATTGTGGAAAATTCGTCAAAGAGCGATCGCCTCTGGAATAAAATTACTCAACGAAGCAGAAATTGAACAAGAGGTTGCTGAACGTCGGGGCGGATACCGTGAGTCGTAAAAAGACGTACATTGACTCTGGGGTTCTCATAACTGCTTTTGGGGGTATTCAGTCAACCAGTATTCGAGCCAACAGCATTCTTAATGACGAAAATCGGGAATTTGTATCGAGCCAATTTGTCAAGTTAGAAGTACTACCCAAAGCAATTTATCACCAACGACAAGACGAAACAGACTTTTACGAAACCTTCTTCAGTGCTGTTAGCCATTGGGCAACCGACTTGGAGCAAATTACAAAAGATGCTTATCAAATTTCCTGTATGTACGGTTTAGCTGCACTGGATGCACTTCATGTCGCCGCCGCCCTCTGGCTCAAAGCCGATGAATTGATTACCACTGAAAAGTCAACCAAACCAATGCACCGAGTTAAGACAATCCAGATTATTTCGATTTACTTTTAGCTCATAACCCGTCATAGGTATACTTTATCTTACAAACTGGATTTCTAATGTCAAATATACAGTGCTAGTTAAACCTCTGGTTCCATGCCGAGCGATCGCAATTGAGCAGTCAAGCGTTCGGCTCTCTGGCGTTCTAATTCCGCCCTTTGGCTTTCTAATTCCGCCCGTTGGCTTTCCTGTTCGGCTCTTTCGTCGCCAGTCAATAACAAATTACCCTGCAAATCCCACCAACGCAACCAGGGCAATTGGACGTTTTGATATTCTCCTTGCCAAATACCTAACTCAACTCCCAAGTCGGTAATCGGATAATGTCCGCGCTCATTTGCTGTTAATAACTGATATTTTCCACCAATTAATTCATAAACTTCTACACTGGCTTTATTCACTTCATAAATGCCATAATAAGCCGGATGAATTACTTGCTCATAAATCCAAAATTTACCTTGGAAAGGGGTTTTATCTCGTTCTTCACTACCATCCCCAGAGACAAATTCTAAAGCAATCAAAGGGGCAATAAATTCTCGCCAGAGTACATAAGACCTCCGCGTTTGTCCATCAAGCAAAGGCGGTACATTTCCGACATAAAACCAATCTGGTGCTTCTGCGCCTTTTTCTAAGGGGTCTGTCAAACGCCAGTAAATACCTAAGTCCTGACCGATACAATATTGACCTTCAGGATGTAATTGTTTGAGGACGGGTGTAATTGAGTCAGTCAATAAAATGCTTTGGGGATGCTCTTGCCAATTTTTCACGAAAGTACCATTAGACTCTGGTAGCTGCGTATGGTCTGGGAAAGCAGTGAGGGCGGTGGATGGGTCGGTTGCAGAGGTCATAAGACTACCTTTGCAGGAGTAAGGGTTGTTTTTAGTTTAGCTTGTCATATGGACTCCGTTAGTAAAATGCTTTGGCGATCGCTAAAACATCCTCTCAAAGTACACGCAGTAAGCTAGGAATGCTTTCGATCGCTGACAAATTCCGAATTTCTGCCAAAGCTTGCCGAAAGTTGCCTTCGCGCACATCATGGGTAACAACCACAATCTCTGCTAGTTCCCCTTGAAAGCCAGTTTGGACAATTGATTCTAAACTAACGCCATAGTTACCAAAGCAAGTCCCCAATTTACCGATAACTCCAGGCTGGTCATTGGTGAGGAAACGGGCGTAAAATCGAGTTATCAATTCTGCCATCGGCGCAATTTGGCAGTATTCTTGATGTCCACAAGTTAATAATGGATTGGCAACTGCTGTATTGGTTTTGAGGACAGCAACTAAATTCAAAATATCTGATGTCACAGCACTGGCGGTTGCACCAGCACCAGCACCGGGGCCGAAAAACATTACTTGCCCTATGGGTTCTCCTTCCACAAGAATGGCGTTGTAAACGCCGTTGATGCTAGCCAAAGGGTGAGCCTTGGGTACTAAAGTAGGATGAACTCTGACGGAAAGTTGCGATGAGGGAGTATCACGTTTAGCGATCGCTAATAATTTAATCACAAATCCCAATTTTTCGGCGTAGGCAATATCTGTTTTGCTCACTTGCCGAATCCCCTCGGTATAAACATCTTGTAGGTTGATGCGTCCACCAAAACCCAATGATGCGAGGATGGCAATTTTATCTGCTGCGTCTAAGCCATCAACATCGGCTGTGGGGTCGGCTTCAGCATAACCCAAGCGCTGGGCATCAGCTAAGACATCGTTGAAGTTGCTGCCTTCTGTTTGCATCCGCGTCAGGATGTAGTTAGTTGTACCGTTCACGATGCCTGTTACGGTGTTAATACGGTTAACACTTAAAGACTGCTTCAGGGGTTGAATCACGGGTATACCACCACCCACAGCCGCTTCTAGCATGACGTATACGCCAGCTTGATTGGCAGTTGTGAAAATCTCCGCCCCAAAGCGGGCGATCGCTGCTTTATTGGCGGTAACTACGTGCTTACCATTACTCAAAGCTTTGAGGATGAGCGATCGCGCCGGTTCCAGTCCACCCATCACCTCAACAACTATATCTACCGCCGGATCGTTGACAATCGCTTCTAAATCTGTAGTTAAGACTTCCGTAGATAATTCTACTGCCCGGGGTTTATCGAGCGATCGCACTCCCACCCGATAGATTTCTATCTCTTGCAACAACGGGTGACGACCAACCCTATCTTGCAACAACTGCACTGTTCCCGTTCCCACGGTGCCTAATCCCAGTATTCCTAGTTTCACACCCACAATTTCTGCACCCAATTTCACAAATAACAATTGTAGGTAGAGCGTTTGCCCTACCTACTGATTATCCTGCTTCCTTTGTCATTTGTCCTTCGCCATTCGTCATTTGCTTAAAACTAATGACTAATGACTAACTTAGTAAGTTTCTACGTGCCAGCGATGAGCTTTCTTGAGTTCCTTCTGGTAATCACTCCAGGTTACGCCTTCCTTAGCAGCAGCAGCGGTTAAAGCTGCATCAATACCTTCTTCCATACCACGCAAACCGCAGATGTAGGTGTGGGTTTTTTCATTTTTAATCAACTGCCACAATTCATCAGCGTGTTCTGCTACGCGGTCTTGAATATACATTCTACCGCCTTGGGGATTTTTCTGTTCGCGGCTGATGGCAGCAGTGAGGCGGAAATTCTCAGGATATTTTTGTTGAATTTCTTCCAGTTCTTCCTTATATAAAAGGTTTGGAGTTGTCGGTACGCCAAATATTAGCCAAGAGAATCCTTTAAATTGGTAATCTGGGTTAGCTGCTTTTTCCGCATCTTTAAACTGCCGCCACAAGTAAGCCCGCATGGGAGCAATACCTGTTCCAGTTGCCATCATGATTACATTAGCATCAGGATCTTGGGGTAACAACATTTCCTTACCCACAGGCCCTGTAATTTTTATATCTGCCCCTGGTTCTAGGAAACACAGATATGTAGAACAAACACCGTAGACTGTTTCGCCACTTTCTGGGTGTTTGTATTCCAACTGACGGACGCATAGTGATACTGTTTTATCATCCACATCATCGCCATGACGAGTTGAGGCAATGGAATACAGTCTCAGTTTTTCCGGCTTACCGTTCTTGTCTAGTCCTGGTGGAATAATGCCAATACTTTGACCTTCTATATACTTCAAATCCCCTGCGGAAATGTCAAATTTAAGGTGTTGAACAATACCAATACCACCTTCTTTGACTAGGGGTTCATTAGATATTACCTTGCCAATAAACGGAGCATTGGGACGGTAAGTGTTAACAGGAACGTCACCGTGGTCTTTTTTGGCTTTCGCTTGAGTCATGGTGTTGCCTTTCTTGTCCTTGTTTTTGAGCTGTTCTTCAGCTGGTGGTTTAGCGAAGTCTTTAGCTTCACTATGAGTATTTACAGGTGTGGCTTTACCATTCCCTTCAGTGTTAGCAGTTTCCCCAGATGCAGCTAATTCGCTGACAACGCTTGTAGCATTCCCAAGTGAGGCTTTACCATTAACTGGCTCTAGAGCAGTTATAGGCTGAATACTAACAATTGTGCCGCCTAGACGAGTGATACGTCGCATTTCTTGATTCATGCGGTTGTAAGGCACTCTGATGAACACACTGCCACTTTTCCGAATTTGGTAGTTAGTTTGATCAGTTTCTTCGCTCTGACGCAAACCCACTACTTCATAAACGAAGATGCGGCTACCTAATTCTGTGTTGGCAGCACCCTCAACAGCACCTTGATTGTACATTCGTTCTACTACTCCGATAATTTACTTAACCGTTTTTCAAAAAAAACTGTTCCCCTACCTTGCCAGCTTTAGTTTACCGGATTTTCGTTTCACAAAACTGGAGAAAGAAGGAAAAACGGCATCATTAAATTAATGCCTTGCTAAGTACACTCACCAAAGACATGCAGGCATAGCAAAAAACACACCTGTTCACCTTCTAAGGTAAAGGATAAGTCTTGTGGAGAATGTTAATAATGAGTCAATTTAATCTTTTTTTTGTTAACTACCAACCATATCAGCGAGATAGTTTTTTACCTGACTACCCAATGAGCAAATCACAATAGCAGATATTCTCAGAGGGCTGCTTTGATTGCTGGAAGCTATCGCCCATCCCTCCAAAAGTTACTATTATACTTGCCTACTCTAGGCGTTTACATCGGAGAATGACAATCTCGGAAGGTTTTACTTCCCCAAATCTTTTAGTCTCCCGAAATACTGTTAGCTACATTTATTTACACAACTAGTACAACTTCTAGCTTTGAACATGACGACAAAGATAACCGTTGTCTAAGTAATTATAACTAAGTTTCCCTTGATGTCAAAAATCTGTCAACCTCTATTAGCACCTGACTCGAACACTGACACTTCTATTTGAGTAACTTGAGAAATTTATAACTAAGAATCTAACTAATGATAGTTGCAAGCTCATTCATTAGATAGACTTTAGCTTTGAATATCTTGAGTATTGTCCACCAGGAATTGAGATTCAAGCCAGGTGAAAAAATCTGTGCAAAGCAAAATTATACCTGATGGTCTGAAATTACTTACAGTAATAACTAGGTCTTACGCACTGTACAAAAGAATCATGTTGTATATCAACGTAAATACGACGTTTCAGATTTTTATGAATCATTCTTTGATGGTAAATAGACCCGCGCTGTAGGGGTAATTAAATCAGTGAATAGTTATCAGTTATCACAGTAGCAGGTAGGGGACAGGACTAGCCCTTTCAAGGTGTTCAACGAAAATACGTTGTTTCACTGGGATCATCCTGAGTTCTC
>CAZZZY010000436.1:0-5682 GCA_964658545.1 uncultured Acetobacteraceae bacterium
ATCTCTGGTGAATGTGATCTCGATCTATCGTTTGTTGTGATCTAAATCATTGACTATGATCCAACTGAGAAATCGAGATCAGTTAAGCGCTAGTGATCATAGGAGGTCGTCTTTGAAACGAGCATTAAAGAAGAGAGTAAAAGCTGTGTTGAACAATAACCCTAGCAGCGATGATGCCCCGGTAGAACTGCTAAATGTGATGAATCCAAAAGTTAACCGCCGGGTGCGGACAAAAGCTGCCATGATTGGCTTGGCAATCTCTATGGGAGCAACCAGCCTTTTGGTGACTCGACAAAGCGATCAAGCCCAAGCAGCGGTACCTGTAGGCAGCCAACAGGCTTCCTCTTCGATTCCTGCTGTTCCTGACACTGAGGTGAAATTCGCCTCCACAAAGCTGGAGTCCCAAGCAGTCTCATCAGCGAGCGTGCCGGAAAATCCTGTGATCGTGGAACCAACGGCAGTCTCACAAGTGCCTGGGCTTGAAGCTAAATGGCAAGTCGCGGCAAATGGAATGTCTTTGCAAGTTCCTGCATCAGCAACGTTTTCTCCAGCAACTGCAAGTTATAAAAATTCCACCAACCTGAAGCCGCAAGTGGCACAGGAATTGAACAATTCCTTAGCCAATAATCTGTCTGACTCTAGTGCTAATGGTGCTGGTAGTACAAATGCATCACTAACTGCCCAGCCCCAAACAGTGGCAACATCTGGTGCAGACAACAGTGAAATAAATGCACAACTTAAGGCGCAACAAGAGTTCGCACTGAATCGCTTACAAGAAAAATCTAATCGGTTAAGAAAGAGTCTGGCACAGTTGCGGCCTGGCGAGACTGAAAACTTATCACAAGCTGATACGGCATTGGTGCAGCCGACGACTGTAGTTGAGAAAACTGTATTAGTAGCCCAGTCAAATACTTCTGCCGATGCAAGCAAAGCCAACTTGATATCGAGGTTAAAACAGAAGACACAGACCAGTGCAATTATACCAGTACCAGCTCAACCAACACTGGTTGCGTCCTCGGCTCGAACCACCTACGAAGTGAAGCCTGGAGACACACTAGCAGCGATCGCCAGCAGATACAATACTTCAGTATCAGAACTAGTTAAGGCAAATAACCTCAATAATCCCAATGAACTGCGAATTAATCAACAACTGATTATTCCTGCTGGTCAAGTTGAGGTAACTGTAGCGAGTAAACCTACTTTTGTAGAGTCCAGCAAAACTCCCAAGGTATCCACCTACCCGGTGAACATTGGTAGTGCCAACTCATATCTACCGACTTCACAATCACCAACTATTGCTGACAACAGTAGCGTTGCCGTCCCTACACGGGTAGTTGCGAACAATCAGATTCAGGCAAATAGTGCCAACGACTTAGAAGTAGCTCCTACCACTACTAGGTATTATGGTGTCGGTGGTGAAGATCCAGTGCCAACAGCTTTTGCCGAAACGCAACAGCCTAAAACACCAACAAATAAGGAGGTAAGGGGAAACAATAGCGATCGTTTGCGGGGCTTGCAAGCGGAAATTCAGAGGTTACAGCAGAAATATCGCGCTCAACAGTCGGGTAACTTAGTTGCGCCAATAGCATCTGCCGAAATGAATAATGCTGCGATGCTCACTCCTGTTTCTACTCCCAATAATTTCGCAGTCCCCAGTTCCGCAGTTCCACCGAATAGTGTAGCGATACCAATCCCAGTTCCTACACCTATTAGGGCTAACGATAGCGTTCAGCCAATTAAGCCTAAGCCCCAATTCAGTGCTGCTGTACGCCCAACCGAGCCAGTCAACCCAGAGTTCTTGCCTAATCTAGGGTCTGCTAGTCAGTGGACTCCCTCTCGCACCCCATCGGGCACAAGAGTTGCAACGCCTCTGGGAAGAGTAAATGCCTCTGACTCATTAGGAATGATGCGGGGAAGGACAGTTTCTCCACAGGCAATACCACCTTTGGCAGCAGTGGATCAATATTTGCCCAGACCCATTGACGAACTGACACCTCCTCCATCTAGCTCAACCTTAGCTTACAACTGGCCTACCAAGGGCACTCTCACTTCTGGCTTTGGTATGCGCTGGGGAAGGCCGCACAAAGGAATTGATATTGCCAACTCCACTGGCACACCAGTTCACGCAGCCGCTGATGGTGTAATTGAAAAAGCAGGCTGGAACAACGGAGGCTATGGTAATGTTGTCGATATCCGCCATCCTGATGGCAGTCTGACTCGATACGCTCATAACAGTAAAGTTCTGGTGCAACCAGGTCAGCAAGTGCATCAAGGACAAACAGTTGCTTTTATGGGTAGTACCGGTCACAGCACTGGTCCACACTGCCACTTTGAAATCCATCCACCAGGTAAGGGTGCTGTTAATCCAATAGCCTTCTTACCACAAAATCGCGTGTAATTCTTGGCTGTCTGTAACTAAATCACTGCCTTGTTTGAGGGAGATTAAAAGTGCTGAGTACTTTCTACTTTACTCAGCACTCAAGACTCAGAACTGAGTAATGTAAACTCCCTCTTTTGCTTTCTATTGCCTCGCCAGGAATAAAATTTGTCAGAAAATTGCAAAATGGGCTAGTATTGAGCAAATTTGTATGCTATATTAATAGGTGATTTGGAAAAAATGGCTCAGTAGCTCAGTTGGTTAGAGCACGGGACTCATAAGCCTGGGGTCGTTGGTTCAACTCCGACCTGAGCCACTAAATGTAGTTTTATCGTAAATAAAAGGGTTTAACTAAGTTTGGGGGTTAAATCCCCGTTACAAAACGTAATTGCGAATTGCGTTAGCGCAGCGTTAGCGAGTCTTCTCCCAAGGGGAGACGCTACGCGAACGAGCGTCATTGCGAATTGCGAATTGGTTTAAGACCCCTACCTCTACAGGTAGCCCCAGTTTCAGTACTTCGACAAGCTCAGTAACCATCAGGGTTTAAATCCCCGTCTGAAATTGTCTAAAATGTTTGAATTTTAAATTTTGCCTTGTTCGGTCATTATGAATTACGAATTGAAGCGATCGCTTGCTTGATGAATGCTTCTAAATTTTGGGTAGCGGTGGGATTGTCAAACAGAACATTGATTGACAATTTTAGAGCTTCACGAACCGAGGATCGCCAATCAATATCTACCGCTAATCGCACTGCAATCTTAATATATTCCCAGGCATCATCTGCAACTGTCTCTGTTACACCCATAGCTTGCAAGAAACCATAGGAGTGTCGCCCTCGCATAAACTCACCAGGACAAGTAACAATCGGTAAATGACAGGCGATCGCATCTAGTGTTGTGTTTCCACCCGCCCAGTCGCAGGTATCTAAATAAATGTCTCCTAAAGAAAGCAAATCAAAATAGAGATCACGGGGTAGAACAGGAGAGAATACACAATAATCAAGACTATCTAACCCTACAGCCGCGAATGCCCGTTTCAGACGTTCTTGAGAAATCCCAGAGCGAAGGAACATAAACTGAGCATTGGGAACTTGACGGGCAATTTCTGCATAGATGTAATCGTGCTGCGGTAAATATTTATAGGCAGCTTGACTTGAGATGTAGACAATAGCATCTTCTCGTAATCCAAAAAATAATCGGTTGTGGCAGACTGAGTTAACTTTGATAGCAGGGTAGGAAATTCCCACACCAGGCAAACGGACAAGGCTTTCGGTGTAGTGATCTTGCCCATTCACAGGCTCCATCAGTTCGCTGGATAAAAAATAGTCAATGGTAGGCAGTCCAGAAGTTACAGGTTGTCCCCAAGCCATACATTGAATCGGTGCTAAACGGAGTCCACCAATACATAATGTTGTGGCATCCATTCCTAATTCTGGAAAAATTAACACATCAAGGTTGTCATCAATAACTTGTTGACAAACCTGTTCTAAATTATTCGGTAAATGATAGAAATTTGTACTATAAGACTGAAATAATTGAGTAGCAGCATCAATTTGATCTCCTATATGATATGAATAAATTTCAAAACTTTGATTATCTGCATATTTCAGCCAGTTTAAGAACAAAACTGTTCCGCTCCAGCTACGCAAAAAATAGGAAAGATAGCCAATTTTAATTCGCTGATTATTGCTCATAGAGGAAATGGGACGCGCCTGAACCCATTGCGGATAATTTGCCGCCATAATTTGGTGAACTAGCTGTCCATATTGCTGCTGTAGTAGCACATCATTCTTTGCCTGATATGCAAGAAAAAAGTTTGTATGATGCCTGATTCCTACTAAAGCTTTTTTCTGCTCATCAGGGCTATTTATTGTTATTTCTTGAATGAGTTTTTCTAGCCCATGCTGAAACCATGCCCGGTAAGTATCAATCTCCTGAGAAGTCTGATAAATTTCTGGCAGCATCAGATGCCTCAACATCTTAAATACGTAGTTTTCAGGAAACTTTTCTGCAACCTGCTGGGCGAAGTTATGAGCTTCTAGATACTTGTGGCTTTGCTTGAGGCGAATAATCAGCCAGAAATAGAGTTCTTCTGCTTTAGGGCAATGGCTAATACCGTTCTGCAATGTTTGGATAGCCCCTTGCATCTGACCAGTTTTATACAAAACATCACTGAGCTTCAGATAATAGTCAATATGGTGCGGACAGATGGATAAATACTTGCTGTAATACAGAATAGCGTTTTCGGGCGATTCACTGTCTGCGAAATAGTCACCCCATCTATGCCAAGATTCTAGCCGAGCAGCTTCATAAATAGTTGGCTGACAAATTTCTGACAAATCACAGATGGTAAAATCTGCAATTTTTTGCTGCTGGATAAACGAGTTATCTTCGTTGCTAATTGGGATACGAAAGTTAATTAATGATTTAATAACAGACCATTCTTGTTTGGTTAACTTACCCGTAAGACCGACATTCAGGTCTTCACAGACAACCTCTTCTAAGCTAAGTTGCAAAGCTGTCTCAAAAAGCAATGAATTAGCATTATCTTGTAGTTCATCCGATAAACTTTGGGTGTCAATTAGCAGTGTTATATCTTGTCTAGCTGGATGTGTAAAAAGAATTCTGAGAACATTTATCAAGTCTTCTGCGATCGCTGTTTCTAAGTTAGACCAGTCAGGAAAAATAATAAAATTAATATCTCTTAATTCATTAATTAACATAGCTTTGCAATGACTAATGGCAACCTACCTTGCGTATAGGCACTACTATATATGTTTTTATCGAGATATTGAAAATCTGACATTTGCCACCATTGAGAGCCGAATGGCACTAAGATGCCGCCAAATCCATAAGGTATAGGGCTTTTGGGTGTGAGGGTGTAGGGCTGTAAGGCAAAACGAGGAAGGCAGTATTCCAACTGAGCTTCCTACCCTCTGCCCCAATACTGCGTAGGTTAAGCGTGACATACTCCACACACTCCCAATGAGAGTGAGTGTGGGCTTCTCAGCGACTCCTCTAGGAGGACATTAACTGAGCTTTAAAGCCCTATGCCCTAGGGACTTTTGGAGATAATTTTGAACTTTTTTGATAGGCTGCTTTTCAGCATTTAATTGAGTTACACCTATGTGGTTAAAATTATATCAAATATTTTGAAGAAAATCAAGAAAGTGTTCATTCTTCATCGACCAACATTGCTGATTTCGCTATGCTCAATGCAAGCTCGTTGGTCAATTCGTCACTCACGTGTATTCATCTCATCACCTCCCTATCTCTTAGGTGAGAGGCTTCTACTATTTAAGCTAA
>CAZZZY010000437.1:0-5675 GCA_964658545.1 uncultured Acetobacteraceae bacterium
TTGGACAATTCATATTCAAGTACCCACTAATTCATACTCCATTATGCAACGCCCTTCTGTGTTTCTACTGAAGCCTTTAAAAGAATCATTGCGGAAACGTCGTCGATTAACGAATTACTCGATCGGTTATCGCATCTATTGGTGGAAGACAGACATAAAATCGGTGAACTTAGCGGTGAGATTCGCTCTTTCATTGAAGGGATAGCCATTCCTCAAGACATTAATGAAGAGATCACCAGCTTCCTCTCCAGGTTTGATGAAAAAAATGCCTATGCAGTAAGATCCAGCGCAACCGCAGAGGATTTACCAACGGCCTCTTTTGCAGGCCAGCAGGATACGTATTTGAACATTATTGAAAAGGAGGCAATCTATCAGCATATCAGCAAGTGCTGGGCATCGCTATTTACCGAGAGGGCAGTAATTTACCGTCTTCAAAACGCCTTCGACCACCGTAAAGTCTACCTGTCTGTGGTTGTTCAAAAGATGGTCTTTCCGCAGGTAGCAGGAATTTTGTTTACTGCCGATCCCGTCACTTCTAATAGGAAGGTGTTATCCATTGATGCCAGCTTCGGACTTGGTGAGGCTATGGTCAGAGGCATTGTGAATGCTGATATCTATAAAGTGTGTAACGGCAAGGTTATCGATAAGAAGATATCCACCAAGAAACTGGCTATTTACGCCTTAAAAGATGGCGGTACGAAAGAACAGGAGATTGAACCTGAGAGACAGAACAGGCAAGCGCTGACGGATGAGCAGATTTTACAGCTTGAGCGCATAGGCAGAAAGATCGAAGAACATTTCGGCTGCCCCCAGGACATCGAATGGTGTTTGGTTGATGATACATTTTATATTGTCCAGAGTCGGCCAATCACTACTTTATACCCGATCCCTGAAGCGAACGATCGGGAAAATCACGTCTATGTATCTGTCGGTCATCAACAAATGATGACTGACCCCATCAAACCATTGGGATTGTCTTTATTCCAGTTAACAGCTGCTCGACCCATGCATAAAGCTGGTGGAAGGTTGTTTGTTGATATCACACCTGATCTGGCTTCACCTGTTAGAAGAGAAATTATAGTAGATGTGTTGGGAAAATCCGAGCCGCTCATAAAAGACGCACTGATGACCATCATAGAGCGAGGAGATTTCATTGAATCGTTACCAGATGATCAAAAAGAACAGAGTTCCGGTAAAAGCAATAAATCTCCATCGCCTGCGGATTTTCAAACACTAAACTTTTGGATGAAGTGGTTAAGTTTGATGGTGGAAAGGAAACCCAAGACGCTATCTATGCTTATCTCAACAAATACGGAATGCGATGTGCCGGAGAAATCGATATTACTAAAACTCGTTGGAGTGAAAAACCAACTACACTTGTCCCCATGATTCTCAGTAACATCAAAAATTTTGAGCCGAATGCTAGCAATCGGAAATTTGAGCAAGGGCGACAGTCAGCTTTGAAAAAAGAACAAGAGTTATTAGATCGATTGAAGCAATTACCGGATGGTGAACAAAAGGCCGAAGAGACAAAACGAACGATCAGTCTAATCCGGAATTTCATCGGTTATCGTGAATATCCAAAATACGGCATGATTAATCGCTACTTTGTTTATAAGCAGGCTTTACTGAAAGAAGCCGAACAACTCGTACAAGCGGGCGTTATTCATGAAAAAGAAGATATATACTATCTCACTTTTGAAGAACTTCACGAAGCCGTATGCACCAATAAACTGGATTACCAGATCATCAGCAAACGAAAAGACGATTACAAATTATATGAAAAACTAACTCCCCCACGTGTTATCACCTCTGACGGTGAAATCATTGCAGGTGAGTACAAACGAGAAAATCTCCCAGCCGAAGCTATTGTAGGTCTACCTGTTTCTTCCGGAGTTATAGAGGGACGAGCACGTGTCATCTTAAACATGGAAGATGCCGATCTAGAAGATGGAGATATATTAGTCACCTCCTTTACTGACCCTAGCTGGACACCATTGTTTGTATCTATAAAAGGTCTAGTCACCGAAGTTGGTGGACTGATGACCCATGGAGCAGTTATCGCACGTGAATATGGCTTACCAGCAGTTGTTGGAGTAGAAAATGCTACCAAACTGATAAAAGATGGGCAACAGACATATCCGCAAATTAGCAAATGTATGCTAGGAATAGGTTTTAGCGATTATTTTGGGCTGGCGATCGCTAACAATAGTCTGACGATAGAATCAGGGTTTCAAGGCTAGCCGTCACATTTTTCTCAGAAGTTCTATCAAAAATAGAATTAAATATATTTAATTTTGAATAACTCCTTTTAACTATTAAGACCTAATAAAAACACCCGATTCATCCGTAATCTAACTAATCCGCAAACACTCATAATTACCCGATTATATTTATTATGTGCAAGGCGAAATCTATCACTAGCGACTTTAAATATTTTGATTCGACCTATGAGATGCTCAACACCTATTCTTCTGGAAGATAATTCTTTATTTTCTTGTTTTTGTAGTTCAGTAATTTCGGTTTGTTTAGTCTTTTTATGAGGCGTCGCTATTGCATCATCCCCCTTATAAGCTTTATCTCCTAAAAATTTTTGTTTAGGGTCAAATTTATCGCGGCTGGATCTAAATAAATTAATATCACTTGTTTTTCCTAGTTTTCCAACTATTATATCAACGATATCTTCTCCATTTGGTAAAACAATAAATTGATTTTTCAGAGTATGCATCTTTTTCTTACCTGAGTAGTATTTTTTCTGCTCTTGATAGTCCACAGGTCTCTCTATAGGCTGTTCTGCGCTATCTACAATTAACTCGTATTCTAATAATGATTGGCGGAGTTTTTGATATTTTTCTTCGGATTCGCTGACTTCTTCTATTTGAGATGCTGGCAAAATTTCTCTTAATATTTCTATCCAATAATTAAATGTATCATTCGCCTTGGTTTTAGAAACGTCAAATAATAAACCGAGTATTTCAAATATGGGTTTTTGTCTCAGATAGATTAGGCACAAACATATTCCTTGTTTGACTGACATATCTGGTCTCCTTCCACCACCTTTCGCCACGAGCCGAATTTTATTTTTTTCAATAAACGCCTGTTTCTCTAAATGTCTTTTTTCTGCCAACTCTACTAATACTAAAAAATGTTCGTATTCAATACCTATTAATCTTTTTGATTCATGAGGATGTGACTCTATTCTTTCTAAAGGTGTTGTCATATCAGATGCACTTTAATTTATCTTCGATTGTTTGATTATCTCATAATGCTTATATTAAGGATAGGTCTAACGAATTCGTGTACATGGAACAGAAGGGTATGTAGAAATCCTATAATGGATGATGTTGCTGGCGAATTCAGGGAGTTTCCAATGAGGACTACCGACAGCTTCCGAAGCCGAGGAGCCGGAATGGGGCATCCGCTGTTAGATTTTAATAATAGTATTTATAAATATTAATCAGCAGTCAATGAGACTGCTGATTAATTTACCAAATTCCTAACTTTTGATAAGTGTTTATAACCCAGTTATAAATTATGACTCTGCGGTTTAATTTTGTTGCATCGGCAATACAATTAGCTGTTCCTCCAGGTTGTTCATCCCAGATAGCAATCATCATATCGTGGACATTTTTTATTTGATTAATTATCCATCGGTTACGAGCATTTAAACATTTAATTCCTCCAGCTTCTTGATAAGGTAAGTTAGAGACAAATTTGATAGCCTCGCATTGGGATAACAGCCAATGATACTTCTGCTTATCGAGATTATTCCATTTGGCATCTTGGTTCGTGCAGAGTACGACAGCAGTGAGGTTTATCTCAATAGGGTACTTATTCTTTAAGCCTAAGATTATCTCTACTGCTGCGGTATCAACTCCCAATGCCATACCTGAATAGAACTGGATGCGTTTGTAGCCCCACTCAAGGGCGCGATCGCAAGCACGAACAATCATGCCTTCGAGTCGGCTACGCACCTGCTTCCATCTTGAGTCATCAAATTTTTGATGCCTGTTTCCCATGAATGCCACTTTTAGGGTTGGTTTATCTTCTATGAGGCAATCAACAAACTCTTGGGGCAGCCAGATATTAGGAGGAAGATTGAAATTGCCAATCAGAGAAGCTATCTCTAGGTCGGTGTATCCTGCAAGGTTGCATCCAATCCTAGTTGTTAGGAATTCTAGTTCAGAATGAGTATTTGCATATTCGACTAGTTTCTCAATCTGGGATTTGATTTGGAGAAGGGGGATTGACCGGATACCCTTACTTAGGTCTTTGGTTGCGATCGCCCAAGATTGTCCCTGCCTTCCTTGGGGATTACCGTATTCTGCATTGCAGTACTGTCGCGCAAATAAAGCACTTCCAGCACCATGTCTTCCTTCAGTGTTGCTGCCAAATACGAAAATCTGGTATGAAGCTAGTTTGGTAATTCTGTCAGGAATAATTTTGTAGGGATGATTATTTGACATTTGGTTCTTTTACCCAAAAGAAAAGATTGGGGTATCTGTGATTAAATTTTTCTACTTCTGCTTGAGCAGCAGTTAGGTTATCCCATAATTCCATCTCACCATAATCACCTCTTATCATTGCTTCTTGTCTAGAATTTGGATGAGTGAAGATTAAGGGTGATGCTTCTTTACTAGAATTTTTTCTTCGCCAACAAATACAGTAATTGTCCATTTTATATAAACTGATAATAGAATGAATTACTATCAGGTTATATTTTTATTATGTTGACTGTTTAATTTGGCTTAAGGCTATTAACATTTCTTCTCGGTTGAGATGTCGTTTCTTACCTGTTTGGGATTCTTGGATAGCGTAACTCCATTTTATTCCTGCTTGTGAGCATTTCTTTCTTAACTGTTGAACAGTCATCTGTTTGGTTGTAGATACTTGATGTTTGTTTTTGGTAGATATCCAAATTTTGGATTTTTCAGTTAAGGTTTCGGTTTTAATTACAGTGGGTTTTATAGATGTAGTGCGGTTACAGTGTTTTTCAAAAGCGATAGATATCTCTATTAAGAACTGGAAAATAAAGAAAGTGGAAAATCCGTAAATAATCACGTAGAGAAGTCCTGTTAGGATATACTGTGCTAATTCCATTGTTTTAACTCCTGTTGATATAACTAGTAACTGGCTATTTATGAAGCGATATGCCAGCTTTCTATTTATATTAAGCGTGAGCTTGTGTGATATTAAAAATGCTTTTTTACAAAATTACTCTGTCAGCTTTGATATTATCCCAAAACCAGAGATATTGAATGACGTAAAATTATTTAATTGGTGCTTATTTATCGGAAATGTTAATAAATTTTATATTAATTCAAGGCTTAAAAATAAGTTATCTTTTAATACTTACTGTCTCCAAATGATGCTGAAACAGTAATGAAATAACTCTTGGGCTTGGTTTAGTAGTTATATGAAAATGTTATTTTATATATATTTAACAATTGTTTTGATATTATCTACTAACTGTACTACCATACTCAAAATAGCTTTCCAGCCAAGTATTATCCCCCAAAAGCCGCTAACAAATAGACCAAATACTGACTTGAGGAAGATAACTCCCCTGTAATTTATATCGATATTTGATTCGGCTTTGGCATAGATAAAATGTAACCGTTCAGGGGGGTCAAAGAGCGACGCACCAGATTTTGGCTCTGGCCTGTTGTAAAGAA